>CAYONK010000090.1:3064-10559 GCA_964405285.1 uncultured Ardenticatenaceae bacterium | reverse complement strand
GGAATAGAAACTCCTTCTCCACAATACTACAACGAGACGTGCATAGTATGTCATGCTGAGCGAAGCGAAGCATCCCCAGGATTAAGCCCAGAGACAAGGCTTTGGGCAACAAAACGGGATAGGGATTCTTCGCCTGCGGCTCAGAATGACAAGGTTTCGTTGCAGCAACAAAACTCCATGTAGCCTCTGTGTTACTCCGTGTAAGAACTGTAAGGTAGATGACTAAAATGTTAGATGCGATTTTAACGCCACTCATTACTTCGCCGAACCTGCCCCACTATTTAGAGCAGTTACAAGAATTCTTTGCCCAGGAAACAGACAGACGGAAGGCATTCCATCGGAGCGTCAACGAAGGTGATAAAGTGGAGTTTATCAATGGCGCAATAGTCACCCATCTTCCGATCAGGCTAAAGGATCACCTTGTTGGCAATCGTTTACTGGTCATAATGAATGCCTTTGTGCAAAAGCATAGCCTGGGGTTGGTCGGCTACGAGAAACTGATGATTTCTCTCAGCCGCAACGATTATGAGCCAGACCTGTGCTACTTTCGCAAAGAAAAATCGGAGCGGTTTGCCCCAGAACAAATGCGCTTTCCTGCGCCCGATCTAGTCGTGGAGATTTTGTCGGAGAGTGCGGAGCAGCGGGACCGGGGCATTAAGATGGAAGATTACGCCCTGCATGGCATTGACGAATACTGGCTGATTGATCCGGAGACAGAGATAGTAGAGCAGTATTTACGCCAGGGCGACGCCTATGATCTGCATCTAAAGTTAAACAGCGGCGTGTTGGAGAGCCAAGTTACCCCCGGTTTTGCCATCCCGGTTCGGGCGATTTTTGACGATGAAGTAAACCGCCAGACGTTGGCGGAAATGTATCTGTAGTCTATTAGTCGCGTAGTTCCGTAGTCCACAGTCCGTTTACGGCTCAGGGACTAAGGACTACGGAACTACGAGCCACAAAACTAGGCGTTGATTTTTTCGACGATCCGGCTGAAAATGCGGTCGCGGATGCCCTCGAAGGGGATGCGGCGCATGAGCGGGTCGAAGAAGCCTTGAACCGACATCTCAATCGCCGTTTTGCGGGGAATCCCACGACTCATCAAGTAGAATAGCTCTTCCTGATCCAACCGGCCGATAGCCGAAGCATGGGTACAGCGCACGTCGTCGGCCTCAATCTCCAGGCCGGGGATGGAGTCGGCGCGGGCGGTTTTGTCCAGCATCAGGTTGCGGTTGGCCTGGAAGCCGTCAATGCGCTGCGAACCGGGCAGCGCCTTGATCATGCCCTGCCAGACGGTGCGTGATTTGTCTTTGAGCGCCCCCTTGTAAAGCAGGTCGCTGACGGTGTCTTCGGCGTTGTGGTTTTGTTGGGTGTCCAGGTCCAGGTGCTGACGGCCGTTCGTGAAGAAAATCCCACTCATCCGCCCCCACGACCCAGGCTGGTCTAACTCCAACGTCTGGAACGCCTTCGTCAGGCGCGTGCCCATCATGCTCGTCACCCAATCCAGCTTGCCATCGCGCCCGACGCGGCCCCGTTCGTGGTTCAACTGCCACATATTCGCGCCAAAGTCTTGCAGACCGGCATAGATCAGGCTGGCGTTGTCGCGCACCAACAACTCAATAACGCCATTGTGGAAGCCCTGTGCCTCGCCATTGGCCGAGGCGTACTCATCCATGAAAATGGCCTCGCCACCCTCTTCAACCACGACGAGGGTGTGGGTGAAGGTCTTACCGCTTTCCACCCACAACACGCTGTGCAGCGGCGCGGCCGCTTTGACATTCTTCGGGATATAGAGGAACGTGCCACCGCGCCAGAAGGCGGCGTGCAGGGCAGCGAACTTGCCTTCGTCCGGGCGCACACCCTCGGTCATAAAGAGTTTTTGGATGAGAGCGGGATGCTGGGAAACGGCCGTGTGCATGTCACAGAAGATCACGCCCTGCGCCGTCAGTTCATCGCTGATCGTCAGCGATTTCACCACGCCATCCACTTGCAGCATATTGCCGCCCGCTTCATCGGTGGTCAACTGCTTGCCCAAGAATTCCGGGATTTGCGCGTCCGCGCCCGCACCACCATTCACGGACGGACCAATTTCGTCCAATTTCAGGCGGCGAATATCAGTGCGCCGCCACTCTTCCATACTCGTCGTCGGCATCGGCAAGGATTCATACAGGTCAAACGCCTGCAAGCGAAACGCCAGCATCCACTCCGGCTCATTTAAATACGCCGACAACTGTTCAACAGCTTCTCTAGTAAATTTACTCATCTTTGCTCGTTTTGTTGGTTTGTTTGTTGGGTAGTTTGTTGGTTTGTTAGTTGGCTATCCAACCAACAAACTAACAAACCCAACCAACTCCCAAAATGGCAAATTGCAACTTCACAACTCGCAATTCACCATTCACAATTCAAAATTCCTTAGCCAATGCTGCCTTCCATCTGTAACTGGATCAGGCGGTTCATCTCAATGGCGTATTCCATCGGCAGCTCTTTCACCAACGGTTCGATGAAGCCATTGACGATCATCGAGGTCGCCATATCTTCCGGGATGCCGCGACTCATCAGATAGAAGAGTTGCTCCTCGCCTACCTTGCTCACCGACGCTTCATGGCCGATGGTCACGTTCTCGGCGTCAATTTCAATGTAGGGGTAGGTGTCGGAACGGCTGTGTTCATCCAGCAGCAGCGCATCGCAAACCACATTCGACTTGCTGCTTTCCGCCCCCTTTTCCACCTTGAGCAGCCCGCGATAAGAGGCGCGGCCGCTGCCCTTGCTGATGGATTTAGAGATGATCCGGCTGGTGGTGTTCGGGGCGACGTGGACCACTTTACCGCCCGCGTCCTGGTGCTGTCCTTTCCCGGCGAAGGCGATGGAGAGAATTTCCCCATGCGCCCCCTCGCCCACCATGTAGACAGCCGGGTACTTCATCGTCACTTTGGAGCCGAGGTTGCCGTCCACCCACTCCATCGTAGCGTTTTCTTCGGCGATGGCCCGCTTCGTCACCAGATTGTAGACGTTGTTGGACCAGTTCTGGATGGTGGTGTAGCGGCAGCGCGCCCCTTTGCGGACGATGATCTCGACAACGGCCGAGTGCAGCGAATCGCTGGAATAGATGGGGGCGGTGCAGCCCTCCACGTAGTGGACGTAAGCGCCTTCATCCACAATGATCAGGGTGCGCTCGAACTGCCCGGCGTTTTTGGCGTTGATGCGGAAGTACGCCTGTAACGGCATCTCCACATGCACCCCCGGCGGGACATAGATGAAGCTGCCGCCAGACCAAACGGCCGTGTTCAGCGCAGCAAACTTGTTGTCGTTCAGTGGGATGATCGTGCCGAAGTACTCTTTTACCAGGTCAGGATATTGGCGCAAGCCCTCATCCATCCCCAGGAAAACGACGCCCTTTTCTTCTAAATCTTTTTTGATGTTGTGGTAAACCACCTCGGATTCATATTGGGCGGCCACACCGGAGAGATATTTTTGCTCGGCGTCGGGGATACCCAGCTTATTGAAGGTATCTTTAATGTAGCTGGGGATGTCTTCCCAGTTATCGCCTTCGCGCTCGCTGGGTTTGATGTAGTAATAGATGTTGTCGAAGTCAATTTCGCTGAGGTCGGCGCCCCAATCGGGCATCGGACGTTCCAGAAAGTGCTGGTACGCTTTCAGACGAATGTCAAGCATCCAGAGCGGTTCGCCTTTGCTCAAAGACATGGCCCGGATTACATTCTCGTCCAGGCCTCTTTCCGCCTTAAACACGTAATCTTCGATATCGGCAAAGCCGTACTTGCTCGCATAATCGGCGTTCACGCCGGCCACAATTTCTTCTTCGGTTAATTCGCGTTCAATATCTGCCATTTTTGCACTCCGTTTGTTTGTAAGTTGGTTAGTTTGTCGGCGTACTGAAGCCGCTCAACAAACCGGACCAACGAGCAAACCTAATCAACCGCTCTACGCCATTTCGGCCGTGCCGTGTTTTTCGCGCAGCCAATCGTAACCCTGCTCTTCCAGTTTGAGGGCCAATTCTGGGCCACCGCTTTCGACGATGCGGCCATCGAGCATGATGTGGACGTAATCGGGCTTGATGTAGTTGAGGATGCGCTGGTAGTGGGTGATGACCAGAATGCCCATGTCCATCTCCTGGTAGAGGCGCATGGCCCCTTCGGAGACGACGCGCAAGGCGTCAATGTCCAGACCAGAGTCGGTTTCGTCCATGATGGCGATTTTTGGCTCGACAGTCGCCATTTGCAGGATTTCTACCCGCTTTTTCTCGCCGCCGGAGAAGCCGTCGTTGAGGTAACGGCCGGCGAATTTGTGGTCAATACCAAGCATGTCCATTTTTTCTTTGAGCAGGCGGCGGAAAGCGGGGATGGAGATGCCGGGGTCTTCGGGGTTTTCCGCCTGGCGGCGGGAGTTGATGGTCTGGCGCAGGAATTTAGCCAGGGTGACACCAGGAACGGCCGCCGGGTATTGGAAAGCGAGGAACAAACCGGCGCGAGAACGTTCGTCCGGTTCCATTTCTAGCAAGTCTTGCCCATCATAAATAACCTGGCCGGCCGTCGGCTCATAGGCGGGATGCCCAGCCAGGGTATAGGCCAGGGTACTCTTGCCCGATCCATTTGGCCCCATTAATGCGTGAACCTCACCTTGCTTAACAAGAAGATTGATGCCTTTGAGAATCGTTTGGTCCCCAACGTTGGCGTATAGGTTTTTGACTTCGAGTGCAACAGTCATGGGTCGTTGTATCTCCTATGAAATGTATTTTAGGCGACGGCAAAGACAAGACGATCAAGAGGGAGTACTGTAAGCAGTAAAGTCACCGGGGTTGCTTTGCCGATTCACCAGGAATGCTCTATTTTTCAATTTGCTCAATGGGCTGCTTGTTAGCTGCGCAATTTTTTAGCAAATCATCCGTGATTATAGCAATTCGTCCAATTTTTGTCAATTTTTATTAAATTAATAATAAAAATAGTTTTAATTGACAAAAACTACTCCCCTTGCTATAATCGGGGCGATTTATTCGAGGAATTCTAACGTGAAAACTGTGATGGGCAACCACAAACAAAGCACCCGCGAAGTTATTCTACATGCTCTAAAGAATGCCAGTCAGTTAAAGGTTGAAGATTTAGCTGAAGCGGCTGACGTTTCGCCTGTGACCGTGCGACATCATCTCAATTCGCTGCAAGCGGATGGGTTAATTGAGGTGGATAGCGTGCGGCGCAAGGTTGGGCGGCCTTATTATGTGTACAGTCTGAGCGAAGAGGGGCATGAGCTTTTCCCCCAACGTTATGTCCATCTGACGAATATGTTGTTGGAGGAGATGAAGGCTCATCTTCCGACAGAGACGGTCAACGAAATTTTTGACAACGCGGTGCAGCGTATCGTTTCGCAGCACCGGCATAAGTTTGAGGCGTTAAACTTTGAAGATCGGTTATCTTATTTGGTAGAGATGCTGTCTGGTGAGGGTTTTTTGGCCCGCTGGGAGAAAAGCGGCAACAACGAATACCATGTTATTGAGTATAGCTGTCCCTATATTTCCGTTGGCGCGAACCATACCGAAGTTTGCACGCTGGACAAAGAGCTGATTGTGCAGGTGATGCAGACGCCAATTGAGCAGCGGCGCTGTATGTTGAAAGGGGACGATTGTTGCCAGTTCACCATTGTGGACACGGTGACGATTTCAGAAGGATAAATTGCCTGAACTGAACAGCTCCAGGATATTGTGAGACAATGATTATCAGTAAAGATGAAGAGTTGATTGAAGCGCTGCGGTCGGTGATTGACCCGGAGATTGGCTTGAATATCGTTGAGTTAGGTCTGCTGCGCAACATTGAGATTAATGAGGCGGATGATTCGGCCGTTATTACGATGATTTTGACGACGCCGTTTTGCCCTTATGGGCCACAGCTCATTGAGCAAGTCCGCCAGGTGGGCAACCAGACGATAGGCGGCGGGGTGACGGTAGAGATTGGCACGGAATTATGGGATCCTTCGATGATGGAGGAAGGGGCTGGTGGAGATTGGGGCCTGTTCTAGGCGATCTCTGACACTACTGAGTTTTTTTGATAAACGGCCGTTTCCCAAACGGCCGTTTTTTATTCCCCTTGCTCCATCCCCCTGCCGGCAAAGCGGGCATACGCGGCCGACACATACAAAAACCCATTGTCCACCAGCTCCCCAACCCATTCAAATCGGCTGGACGTGTGCCGCTTGATTTGAAGGTCAGGCTGCTGCGCCAGAACTTCTTGATACTTCTTATAATCCTGCGACCCGGTATGGTAATTCTCTTCTCGGACGGCTCGCGCCGTCCGCACGGCAAAGTCGGCCAGGAATTTGTAGTGAAACAGAACGGCCGTTACATCAGCAATTCGCGCATCACGGACGAAATGTTCGTCTACAAAAAGGGGTTTTAGACGGCCGTCCAGCAAAAAAAGCGGATGTTTGATCAAGATAAAACGGATATCGGTGTGCGGATCGAACAAGGTGCGGCGAATGCCGCCCAAATACGTCTTGATCTCCGGCGTCGGTAGTTGATTGCGCGGAAAATGGTAATCCATGCGCACAACGTCGCTGATGTCGTAATACCGGTAACGCGCTTTGAGATCGTCATCAACGTGGCTGGTAACGGCCGTTAACGGCTCTTCGGCAAACATATCCAGCATGTAGGCGATAACGGCCGTGTACCCCCCCTGCCGCAAATAGCCCAAGAACCGGGGCAAACTCACCACATCGGAATGCGGATAATCAAACAGTTCGTCAATGTCCACGTAGAGCAGCCAGCGCCCTTGCTGCCCAAAACGACGGATGAGATAATGGCGCAGCGCCATTTTGTACTGCTTAAACGGCAGATGACATTGCAAAATGGTGACGTTGCCATACTGCCGCGCCAGACTGACGGTCTGGTCTACCGAGCCATTGTCCAATAAGACGATATGTTTTACGCCTAGCTGGATGTAATGCTGCATGAAAGAGTTGACATACAACTCGCCATCACGCACCAGGCAAACAACGACCAATTCGTCTGCGTCATAGGGGATAGTTGTCGGGCCATGCACATGCTCAATGGCGCGGGAAATCTGGCGGATTTGTAACGGCCGTTGTCCATAAATCGCCCATGCCTTCAACAAACGCCCCCATGATTTAGTCAATATATTCATTTTCCACTACCCTGCTTCAATTCGGCGCCATCGGTCAATCGAGCGGTCAATCTACTGCGAAAGGGCATAAACTGACATTTAGCTTTCCGGTTACAGGTTACAGGTTGCGGGTTACAGATAGCTTTTACCAGAGCAGTTTGTAACCTGTAACTTGCAACTTACCACTCCATGATACTGTCAGTTTATGGCCTTATCGGGTATAGGTCTGCAAAAAACAAATGAGCCGCTGGACATACGCATCCAGATTCAGCTCCTCCTCAACACGCTGGCGGGCGTTTTGCCCAAGACGCTGCGCCTCTTGCGGATTTGCTAACAGATAAGCAATCGCCTCCCGCATTCCCTGCACATCCCCA
>CAYONK010000090.1:0-3054 GCA_964405285.1 uncultured Ardenticatenaceae bacterium | reverse complement strand
AGGAGACACCAAAATACCTGTCTCCCCGTCTATTATAAAATCCACAATGCCCCTTGAACGGAAAGCAATGACCGCCCGCCCCATGCTGGCAGCTTCCAGATAACCGGTGGCCCCAGCGGAATAAACGAGATCGCGAATCGGTAAGACCACAAATTGAGCGCGGGCATACCATTCACGGAGATGAAATGGCAGCATTTGCCTGATTGGCGTCACATTCTCCGGCGCCTGCGCCTGAAGTTCGGTGACTTTTTCCCTGGCATACCACATCCCTGCGGCCGCCACCTGCACATTGACAGGCAGGTTAGTCACTGCCTGAAACAAGGCCGCATAATCCCGTGACCTCGTTTCCCCAATACTGACGACCAGATTTTTCTCTGGTGTCACTTTGACTAAGGGGGAATAGAAGCGGTGATCAATGCTGTAAGGCAAGACATGCGTATGCGTCGGCGACGCGCCCAGGCTGACAAGATGCTGCTTCATGCTCTGGCAATGGACGGCAATTCCGTCCATTGCCTGAAACAGGTCCAGCGTGGTAATCACCCGCTCCTGCATAGCCGACCAGCATTGGAACATCGTCACAAACTTCTGGCGCTGTGGCAGCAAACGATGCAAAAGGGCAAAAGGAATGCCTGCCCGTTCTGACATGGCAAAAACCAACTGATAGGCAGATTTTTGGCGCAGACCCAGCAGGGTCAGATAGAGATCGGAGTGCAGTTGGGTCTCTAAATAGCGCAATAAATTCCCGGCCCGAGTCTGGTTGTAGACGTTATAGTTAAGAAAGTGAGTTTGAAGCCGCCGTTGCAGCTCCACGTAATCAACACGCGGATAATAAAAGTGGTTCGTATCTTGGATCTGGTCGAGTTTAAGGCCAGCGGTAGCCAATGTGAGGATATCAGCCATAAAGTTACTTCTTTTGAGCTTCTCGTTCCCAGGCTATTTGGATGAAGTGCAGACTACCAGGGACATGATCATCGCGCAACGCCTGCCAGAAGGGTCGTCTTAGCAGGTTGGGACCAGCGTAGAGCAAGGCTGCCAAACCATGCAGCCCTCGACTGACGGCCGTAAACAAACGGCGCTGGCGCAAGTGCCACAACGCCAGCGCCAGATAGACATGGACAACACGGCCGAACCAATAACTATCTGTCGCCGAAGTCACCATTTGCCGCCAGACGCCGGGCTGAGCGGCAACATAGTCGCGGGAAAGGCGCGTACTGGACGTGGCCAGGCCATAGTCAGTGGATGTTTGCCAATTAGCACCGCGAGACAGACAGGCGACAACCTTATCCATGACCGCCAACGCGCCAATCTGGGCAATGCGGCGACATAAATCCTGGTCTTCGGTGCTGCACAGTCGGAGGTTGTACCCTCCGACGGCGAAAAATTCGTGGGCGCGAATAAGCGACGATTGGATAGGAACCCACGCCCCGCCCATAATTTGCGCCAGACAATGACCTTGCACGCCGGAGTTTGCTGCTGCCAGAATACGGCCGTTTTCATCCACCACCTGTATCCCCCCATGCAACCAGACTGCTTCGGGCGCTTGCTGCGCCAACTGCCAAAAAGCGGCCAACGCCCCCGGCAACAGCCAATCATCATCATCCAAAAAGTAAAGATATTCCCCCCGCGCAGCCGCCGCGCCACTGTTGCGCGCAAAGCTACGTTCCCGCTGATTATTATGCAATACGCGCACCGTCGCCGCATTTAGCCAGGGTGCATCAGGCAGGGGGTGCCCTGAGTCATTCACAACAATGATTTCAAAGCGCGAGGCGTCAAACGCCTGGTCTAGCACGCTTTGCACGGTACGCACAAGTGTGTCGCGGCCGATTGTAGGAATAATCACGGAACAAAACAGCGTCTCAGAGTTGATCATGCCAGCCTTCACTACTTGAGTTTCAGTGGATCCAAAATCTTTATGATTCCCAGGAGTCTTCGACGAGGAATCTCTCGCAACAGATCAAGATCTTTCGGGCCACTGGCCTGATCAAGAGACAGCCATCCTACGGTTACAATACTTATTGAAAAGAAAGGTGTCATGTTACGAGGGAATACTTTCCCACAAACTCAGCGCCAAAATAATACGGGTCGAGAACTTGAAATACTTACAGTAATGATCCAAACAACAGAACCGCACAACCACAAAAAAGCAAATTCGGAGAGGACATGTATAAGATAAGAGGATTATCGTTATAATCCAATCCAGGGTTGTGCTAAAGCAAAAAGTGGTGGACGAGGTGGAATTGAAGCAAAACTTCCTGGATTCTACAAAGATCGCAACTACTTCCCACGGATATGTTGGTGACACAGAGATTAAATCTGTAAAACCTCCGCATTCTCCATGGTGACATCGTACAGAGGCTTAGTAGGCAGCAAAGGTCAGGAAATATGCAAATCGAAATTCTACCTGCGCCCTCTATTTTTGACCCAATTTCGGATTGACGCAAGGAGAAAAGAAAACGACGCTACAACTGGAGGGGGGTTGTTGACTTCAGCACAGGTAGCTTCAGACTATAGACCTTATCAGGATTAAGATTATGTCAAAAAAATCAATCCGCAGATTTCGCAGATTCACGCAGATTAAGCAGAAAAATCTTGAAATCTGCGGAAATCTGCGGATAAATGCTTATTCTTGATAATGTCGAATATCTTGCGGGGAAACATGCCTATCGCAGCAACAACTCGTTACGGCGGTAGAGGGCGGCCAGGTCGCATAAGTCATATGCGTTACACCTAGAAAGGATATGGCATAAGGTAACGATCATCCGATGCAACGTCACATTTTGCCTGTCGGTTTCGCTTTTTTCTTCGTCGGCCTGGTCTGCCTGGCCTTGGTGCTGGCTGTGGGCGATTATCTGGCAGAACGAGAAGGGAGCGTGGTTGTGGTGATGGGGGCGGTGGAAGAAACGGCCGTTCTCCCCACCACCGAATCCCCCAGCCCCCTACCCAGACTTGCCCCGGAAAGCACGGCAACAAGAGCGAGAACGGCCGTTGCCACCCCCCTGTCAGATCCCACCCCACTCCCGCCAGAACCAGCCAGCCACGTCGTCCAACCGGGCG
>CAYONK010000089.1:0-10572 GCA_964405285.1 uncultured Ardenticatenaceae bacterium | reverse complement strand
TCTCCGCGGTTCAATTTTGACAACCGATTACACTGGTAAAATCTATTAGGTTTGGTCTGCGTGCGGAAATGCAAAACGGGTGGCAAAGTTGCCACCCGTTTTTTTTATCACGTAGCTGCGGTGCTAGGATTCGAACCTAGGAATGGCGGATTCAAAGTCCGCTGCCTTACCACTTGGCGACACCGCATTGATAGCCAGAATGCTAACACAGGAAGGGGGAGAAGGCAACAGGATTTACGCTTCGTCCAACGGCTCCCGGCCGAATTTGGCGATGGGCGGCTCGGTAGACGGCCGTTTCTTCTCCATAGAACGAATATACTCCCGCTGCGTCTCGTAGGCGATGTCAATGTCATCATGCAGGGCGAAGGCGCGTAAGATCGCCTCGTAGAGGATCTGCTCGCTGTCCCGCTTCTGGCGCGGCTGCACCAGGTAACGGATGGTCAGCCGCACACCGCTGTGGGCGATCTCCGTGTAGAGCGTGGGGTTGATATGGTTGTAGGAGATGACAAAGCGCATCCCTTTAATCTGGCGCTGTTTGAGTTGGTGACGGTCAACCGGCGGTGTGTGCGTGTGCATGATCTCCGTCAGAATCGCCTTCGTCTTCTCCCAATCGCTCTCAAACGTCACCATGATCGGGATTTCGTTCCAGATGAAGGGGAGACCCTGGCTGTAGTTGGCTAAAATTTCGCTGAAGACGCGGCCGTTGGGCACATGGAGGATGCGACCAGTGGATTGCTCCGCGTCTATCCGGTTGCCAATTTCCAGCAGGCTGAACTCGAAGAGACGGATGTCTATCACATCTCCGGCGAATTCGCCCACTTGCAACCGGTCGCCGACGGTAAACGGCCGTCTTGTCACAATAAACGCCCACCCCGCCAGGTTACTCACCAAATCCTGCAAAGCGATGGCCAACCCGGCCGACAAAATGCCCAGGTAGGTCATCATAGATTGCAGCCCCGCCAGCCAGACGCGCCCAATCAAGATCGCCCCAACAACAAATGAGGTGTAATCAACCGCCTTGCGCCAGTTATACAGGCTGCGCGTGTCCTCCTCAAAGCGCTGGTTGACAGCGCGAAAGCCAGACCAACGGACCAACAGCACCAGCAGCAAAATCAACAGCGACGTGAAAAGCTTCTCCTGCGTTTCTGGGCTGAGCATAAACTGGCTTTGCAGAAAATCTCGCAAAAAGTCTAACATCGGCGCCGCACTTTAGACCCGAAGGGGCACACCCTTCGGGTCTTACGATTTCAGGTACTCGTTTACGTCAACGGCCCCATACTGGCCGCGTGCGTATTTGCTCCGGTCCGCCCCCCAGGGGATGGTGCAATCCAGCCCCATTTTAGCCGTCAGGCTCTTCTGCCCCGGCGCGTGCAGGCCGGAGGGGTCCAGCGAACTACCGGGCTGGTTGCTCATCACGATCAGGTCTTTGTCGGCCTGGAAACGGGTGGCGACGGCCCACTCTACCTGGAGCGGGTCGTAGATGTCTACGTCCGTATCTACCACCCAAACGTGTTTGAGCGAGCTGTGCCCCCGGAAAGCGGCTTCGATGGCTAAACGGCCGTCTTCCTCTCCCTGCTTCTCAATTTGCACCACCGCGTGCAGCCAGGAGGCCCCACCGGGGGTGATGGCCGCCCCCGTGCAGCGTGTCACCTTGTTCACCTCGTTGAAGATGGTTGGCTCGCGCGGCATCCCCATCAGCAGCTTATGCTCCAGGCCACCCGGCAACAGGGCGTGGAAGATCGGGTTTTGCCGATGGGTCAGCAGGTCAATCTCGATCACCGGCTGCTGGCGGGTGATGTCCATCGTCTCCGTCAGGTCCATAAACGGCCCTTCGCTGACGCGCCGGGGGGTGATCCGCCCTTCCAGGACGATTTCGGCGTCGGCCGGCACTTCCAGATCGCTCGTCAGGCATTTCACCAGCGGCGTGGGCGAGAGGGCGTGGGAGACGGACAACTCATCCACTCCCGGCGGCGGCGACATGGAGGCAGCCAGATGGGTCGCCAGCGAGACGCCAATACAGATGGCGACTGGCAAATCCCCTTCCGTTTTGCTCATGGCGGTGTGCGTGCCACGCCGCTCCACAATGCGGGCGGTGAAATGCTTCTCATCCAGCCGCAGCAGCCGGTGGTAGCACATATTGCGCCCCAACTCCGGGTCTTTGGTGATGATCACGGCGCTGGCAATATAATGACCGGCGTCTTCGGGTAGATGTAGCAGGATGGGTAGGTCGTTGAGGTTTACCGCCTCAACGATGACCTCCTGGCAGGGGCCGGCCGCGACCAGCGGTGGGGCGACGGGGTTTTCCAGGGCATTAGCCAGGCGATGGGTCAGTTCGGCGGGGGAGACGCCCAGGCTGAGGGCGAAGTAGCTGCGGTCGGAGCAAGGTCCGGCGCAGACGCGCCAGCCGGGATGCCCGGCGATATTGTTGAAGAGGACAGGGCGGCCTTCGAGGGCGTGGGCCACGTTGGCTATCTCAAACTGTGTGCTGACGGCTTTGTCAATCTGCACCAGGGCGCCGTTTTTCCCGGCATGTTCTAAAAATTCGCGGAAAGTTAGCATGGTATACTCGTTTTGTTGAGTTGGTTAGTTGGTTGGTTCGCTAACAAACTAACAAACCCAACAAACAAACTACCCAACGCTCCTATTTTAGACTGTTCTGCCAGATTGCGCATTGGCCGGATTTGTGGAGAATCATGAGCATGCGACAAAGACCGACAATCTGGTTTGTGCTGGGTTTGCTGCTGGTTTCGCTGGCTTGCAATGCCTTTGCCGGGGAGCCTGCGCCGTTGTTGCCGCCGCCGCCGGGGTTGACAACGGCCGTTCCCCTCACCCCACCCTCTACCATCCCCGGCCTGGCCCCGACGGTGACGCTGCCGGCAACGGCCGTTCCCCTCGACCCCCTCGACCCCAATACCCCCCAACTCCGCGCCCTGGTAGACCTCAACATCCGCAGCGGGCCGAGCGTGCAATACAACCGCGTCGGCTTCCTGCGCCAGGGGCAGAGCGCCCGGATCATCGGCCGCAACGCCGACACCGGCTGGTGGCGCATCCAATGCCCGCCCCTGGCCGATGGCGAGCAGTGCTGGGTCTCCGGCGGGGCGCAGTACACCGCCGCCCGCAACACCGCCAACGTGCCAGACCTGCCCGCCCCGCCCCGCTAAATCGTCAGATTGGCGCGGTTCGTCTGCAAGAAGGCCAACACGCGCACCTGAACTTCTTCAGGCGTCAGGTTGCTGGTATCCAGATAGAAATCGCTGTGGGCGTGGGCGTGAGCCAGGCGTTGCCTCTGCTCGGCCAGGCGGTTGGGGCCGCCGTGATTGGTCGGCAGCCGTCTGGTCAGGGCGGGAAAGTCCAGGTCTAGGTAGATTAAAATGTCGGGGTGGGTGAGGCGCTGCCACATATAGGGCACATAGGAATGTTCCTGGGCGGGTTGGCGCACGTCGTAACCGGCGGCGCGCAGGAATCGCCCCAGGGTGCTTTTGCCAGAAGCGCAGGGGCCGACGAGCGCAATGCGCGGAGGAGGAGGCTCGGTTGTAGACATGCTTAATTTAATGGCATGTGGACCTTCATGCGCCGCACGTCGTTGCCGGTGTTGGGTAAAACGGCCGTTACCAACACGCTAATATCATCCTTCGGCCGCCCCTGTTCCAGAAGCAACGCCTCATTAAGCAGCGTATCGGCCATCTGGCTTGGCGATGTGACACCCTCGGCCAACATCCGCGCCATCGCCGCCAGGGGATCATACAAATAGCTGCCGCTTGCGCTGCCAGCGTGGCGCAGCCCGTCGGTGAAGACAACAATCACCACCCCCAGAGCAATCGGGATCTCGCTGATCAGCGGTTTCGTGTTTGGGTGAATACCAACGCTTTGCGACGGCTCATCCAACAAGTAGAGACCGGTTTCCGGGGTGTGGACAATCACCGGCGCTTCGTTGTTGCGCGAGATGACGAAGGTTCTGGTACGGGCATCGGCTGAAAGAATGTTCAGTGTGGAGCTGACTTTGCCGCCGCGATAGGTGTAGAGGTAATCGTGGGCCGCCCGCGCGGCTGCGCCATCGCGCACCCCTTCGGCCAACAGTTGAATCGCTTTGCGCGCAACGACATTGCTGATCGCTTTAGCCGATTTACCGCTGCGCTGCCCATCGGCCAACACCAGCGAGATGCCGCCGTGCGGCCGCTCAATCATCTCCAGCGTGTCGCCGCTCTCACGAGAGGCGTATTTGCTTACTTTGGCTACCGCGAACTGTACATCCATGCCTGCCACCCTTCCAATTTCCAAAATTGCGTCCAGCGGCGCAAATCCAGACTCTCAGTTGACTCTTGTAACGGTTCTAAGCTCCGGAGGCTTCCTATCACGCATTATAACCAATCCTCTCACTAAAAAATAGCGGGGCCGGTGAAATGGGCGATCTGTATCATATGCGATTCTGAAAGCATGAATTATAATGGGAAGCTATCTGAGCTTTTCTATCCGAGAATCCTGGTAACTGTACAGCCTCTGAGGATCTGAAAGGTTTTTTAACGAGGCGCCTGGCAAATCCGTAATCCAGTGGAAACCTGTCAGGTCTGTATAGTTACGAATCCTACGACTTAAGGAGGAAGTTTCCCATGCTTGTAAAGAACCGAATGTCTAGCCCTGTTATTTCTGTGGAGCCAGAGATGCCCATTATGGAGGCGCTGAATCTGATGCGCGCCAGGCAGATCCGCCGGATGCCGGTGTTGGATAAACGGGGCAAACTCGTCGGGATTGTGTCTGACAAGGATCTGCTCAATGCTGGGCCTTCGGCGGCGACCTCCCTGAGCGTTTGGGAAATCAATTATCTTGTCGGCAAAATCAAGGTAGAGAACGTGATGACCAAAGCCGTGTTAACGGTGGATGGCGAAACACCCATCGAAGAGGCGGCGCGGATCATGGTGGACAATAAGATTGGCGGCCTGCCCGTGATGGATGGCGAAGAGATTATCGGGATGATCACGGAGTCTGACCTGTTTAAGATTTTGCTGGAGTTGATGGGGGCGCGGGAAACGGCCGTTCGCCTGACTGCCGTCGTCCCTGATGTGTTAGGCGAGTTAGACAAATTGACCCATCTGGTGGCTGAGGCGGGTGGCAGTTTCATCGCCTTCGGCCAGTTCAACGGCGACGAAGATGATACCCGCATCGTCACCGTTAAGGTAAGCGGGTTGAATGAGGCGCAACTCCAATCGGCGATTGCGCCGGCCGTGATTAAAATTGTAGACGTTCGGACGATTTAGTCTGAAGCCGCAGCCGCTTAAAAACTGATTCGCCGATTTCGCAGCGCAGTTGGTTCATGCTGCGAAATCGGCGGACCACAAGTTGGCGCATGGCTGGTCCATCCGCCAACCAGTTATTTTATGGCAGCCACGCCGGTTGAATGCCGGGTGTGGTCACTTCTGTTAATTCCCCGGTGGCCAGATTAGCCAGCCACAGCGTCGGTTGAGCGCCCGGCTCCGCCAGATAATAGCCTTGCATCACCAGAAAAGCGCCATCCGGCGACCAGGCCGGGCGGCCGTAGTGGATGTTGATGTTGTCGGTAACGGCCGTTAACTCCTCACCATCCGCCCGCATCAGCCAGATTTGTTTCCCCATTGGCGTGCGCGGTTTCTTCCGGTTAAAGGCGATCCATTCCCCATCTGGCGCATAGGCCGGCATCCCATCATCCGCATCCACGTCCTCACCGCTTAGATTCAACAAGGTGGCGTCGGCCAGCGTAGCCCGGAAGAGGTGAAAAGAGAAGCGTTCCCCCTGGAATTGCATCTCGTTCACCAACAGGCTGGCGCTGTCCGGACTCCAGGCCGCCGGTTCGCCCGATTTGCTGGGGACCACCACGCTCTCGCCGGTTTCCAGGTTGTACACCAGAATTTCCTGGTTGATGGGAGAGATGTAGCTGAGCCAACGGCCGTTTGGCGAGAAGCGCGCCCCCAAACCCAGCCATTGCGTATCCTGAAAAACAGCCACCGTATCACCCGTCTGGCTGTCCAGCCACCAGAGGCGAGGCGGGCCGGGCGGCGCGCCAGGGGTGGCGATGTTGCGCCGTTCATAGATCAGCCGCCGCCCGTCGGGGTGCCAGACGGACTGGCTGCAATGGGCCAGCGGGCAGGCCAAAAGCTGCTGCCGATTGCCGCCCTGTCCATCCAGCCGCCACAAATCGGCGCTGCCATCCAGGTTACGGGCGCTGTAGGCGATCTGTGAACCGTCCGGGGCGACGGCGAAATCGAGGACGCCGTTGGATTCGTTGGTCAGGCGCAGCCTGTCGCCGCCATCTGGCCGGACGACGTAAAGCTGGTTGAAATCGCTGTCTGTTTCCCAACCGACGAAGAGGATGCGCGGCCCGTCACCGGCGCTGAAGGTGGGCAGGAGGGGAAAACGGCCGTTGGCCCAGGCCAGCGCCCAGGTCAACAGCAGCGCCCCGGCGATGGTCGCCCACACGATTTTGTCAAAGCGGCTGTACCGCTCCGGGAGGAATGTTTCAGAAGACATTGACACTTGCGCCTGAAGCCTGAGGGGGCCGACCTGCTACAAATACAGGTAAGGATGGCGCGGCGGGTCCACCCGGACAATCTCTTCAGCGACCAGGATCGGGATTTGTTGGCCGTTGAATTCGCCGACCTGGAAACGGCCGTTAATCTCCACCCATTGATCCGTCGGCAATTCGGCCGCATCAGGCCAGCGCACCACCAGGCCGATCGGCGCGGCATCGGCGACGCAGCAGCTTACGGTGAAGCGCGCCACCATAAAACTATCGTCCGGGAAACGCTCATCGCGGTACACAAAACCGATCAGATGCGCCTCCTCGCCATCGAAAGAGGCGGGATCGCCCCGGCGTTGAAATTCGCTCAACCAATCAATGATATTTTTGTCACGCGGGCCGAGATTTACCGCGCCGCTTTGGGGCGCTACGGAAGCGATGCCGCCCAGGTTGATTTCCCGGTTGCCGATGGCCGCCGCACCCAAAGGCTGCGATGGCAGCAGCCAACCAAACAACAGCGGCAGGCAGGCGATGAGCATACCGGCCCAGGTTAACGGTTCACGACCCAAACTGGTTGCCGGTTGCCGCCCCCCGGTCAGATAGTAGCTGGCGCCGACGAGGATGAAGCCACCGGCGGCCAGCCACGTCAGGATGACGAAGCGCTGGCTGATGTAAAACAGCACAGACCCATCCATGACGCGCATGAAGAGAAACGCGCCCATCAGAAGAAGAATCGTCGTTTTAAGAAAGCGATCCATCAGAAACCTCGTGTATCTTGCGCTGGCGGGCGGGCGGACCTGGCGGGTTGCTGCCAGATCAGCCGCTCAGACCTGCCCGGTCTGGTGAAGCCGAACGCTTAACCTGCGAATACATTCATTCCCACGCCCATCAACAGGCTGAGAACCAACGGTAATAAAATCAGATAAACCACAATCCGGCGGCGGAAGACGCTGAGAAACATCAGGGCGCTTTTAATATCAACCATCGGGCCGAAGACGAGAAAGGAGAGGATGGATCCGCCGGTGAAACTGTTGACAAAAGAGAGGGCCAGGAAGGAGTCCACTGTGGAACAGATGGAGAGGACGAAGGCGAGCGTCATCATGATGACGACGGAGAGGACGGGGCCGCTGCCTAAGGCCAGTAACGTGGATTGGGGGACGAAGGTTTGCATGGCGGCGGCCATCATGGAGCCGATGATCAGGTAGCGCACCATGTCCATGAAGTCGTCGCCGCCGATGACCAGGGCTTGCCAGAAACGGCCGTTTCCCTTCCCCGCATCCACCCCACCCGGCTGATAAACAACACTGCCAGGCAAGTCCCGCGCCTGCTTTTGCGTCGCCGGCAACAACGTCTCCTCCGGCGTCGCCAGAGTAAACAACAAACCAATGGCAAACGCGATGAGAATGCTAAAGAAAAAGCGGTAGAACAGCACCGGCCCCCAGCCGAAGGCCGCATAGGTACTCAACAGCACAATGGGGTTTACCACCGGGGCCGCCAACAAAAAAGCGACGCCGACCGAAAGCGGCATCCCCTTCTGATAAAGCCGCCGCGTCACCGGCACGACGCCACATTCACACACCGGAAAGGCAAAACCGAGCAGCGCGCCGGTCAGCGCGGCCGGCCCGGCCCGCCGTGGGATCAGCCGCGCCAACAAGTCTCGGCCCACAAACACTTCGATCAGACCGG
Organism: uncultured Ardenticatenaceae bacterium; assembly: GCA_964405285.1. Taxonomy (GTDB): domain Bacteria; phylum Chloroflexota; class Anaerolineae; order Promineifilales; family Promineifilaceae; genus Leptovillus. Next base: position 2,399 of record CAYONK010000089.1, on the reverse strand, counting down.
AGACGATGGAACCGGCCAGCAAAAATGGCACAGCCTCGATAAAGATGCCGAGGAAAATGGTGCTGAACGTCTGGAAACGTTCGCTGACAGGAGCGGCTGCAAAGCGGGAGAGAGCGATGATCAGCCCCATCGTCAACAGCAAAGCGATCACCAGGGGAAGTTGGCTGCGCCGGACTGGCTGGCTGCTGACGCTGCCCGGCAGTAATGCGTCGGGCAGCTTCTCACTCTCTTCTCGCGTCATGGATGGCAGTTTATAGCCCTCGTTAGCCTTCGTCAAGAAGGCCCGCTCTCCCGCTACTACGTCTCATTGTCGGCTAATTTCAGTCTAATATGGTTCATAGACGGGTGGGCTATGCTATGATGTAATTGTAATGAGTTATGCCCTGGAATCTGGCGCAAAGCGTGTCTGGCTTTGTCGTGGCGCTTCTCATGGCCTTCCAGGTGATTTGTAAAGGAGCAATAAGATGGGACGATCATTTAAGCTATTTGCCGTGCGCGGGATTGACGTGCGGATTCACTTTACATTTCCGTTGATTTTGCTTTGGGCGGGCCTGCAATTTGGCCTGGTTGGGGGCAGCACGAGCGCCGCTCTGTTTGGCGTTATCGTGATCGCTTTGCTGTTTGTGCTGGTAACGCTGCATGAGTTAGGGCATAGTTTTGCCGCGCTTTATTATGGCGTGCCGGTGAAACAGATTGTTTTGTCGCCAATTGGCGGGTTGGCCCAGTTGGAACGAATGCCGGAGAAACCGGTGCAGGAGTTTGTTATCGCGGTGGCTGGCCCGGCGGTGAACGTGGCTGTGGCGTTGCTGATGGCCCCCATTATCCCGCTGATGGGGTTGCAGCTAACTGATTTTGCTGCGGCGCTTTCTCTGAACGCGGGGCTGACGGTAACGGCCGTTTTCATCTATGTCTTTTTCTACAACATCGTCCTGGCCGTTTTCAACCTGCTGCCCGCCTTCCCTCTGGATGGCGGACGCATCTTCCGTTCCCTGTTGGCCATGAAGCTCGATTACGTGCAGGCGACCCAGATCGCCTCTTACATCGGCCGGGGGTTCGCCGTGATGCTCGGCCTCTACGCGCTGTTTAACGGCGGCATCTTCATGATCTTCATCGCCGTCTTCATCTATCTGGCGGCCGGACAGGAGGCAGCGGCGGTGCGCTATCGCAACACCTTGCGCGGCTACACGGTGGCCGACGTTTACTCGCCGACGGCTTACACGCTGAATCCTTACAATAATTTGCAGCAGGTGGTGAACCTGATGATGATGAGCGGGCAGACCAGCTTCCCAGTGGTGCAAGATGAGCGGCTGGAAGGGTTTGTCACGCAGCAAGACCTGGGGGCGGCGATGCAGACGCGCGGCAGCCACACCTGGACGAATATGATCATGCGCCGCGACGTGAAGCCGGTCTCCCCGGCGATGCCCCTGGTGGAAGCGCAAGAACGGCTGCTGACGGAGCAGTTGGAGGCGTTGCCAGTGGTGGATAACGGCCGTTATCTCGGTCTCGTCGGTCGTTGGCAAATTCAGCAATTCTTCCGCTTGCTGGCCACCAAGTCCAGCATCCGGCCGACAATCGTTCAACAATCCGCCTGAGCAACTGTTGAATCCTTCCAAGACCTGACAGGTTACAATTGGTCCAACGAGCGGCACAGCAGGATAATGCGCCGCTCGTCTGTTGACCTGAAATGCCCGCCATGCTACAGTTTCTTTCATCCTCTGGCAGGCGTACATGCGAATAGGAGCGAATTATCTATGAGTCAAGAACAGACACAACACGAAGTTGCCACGTTGGGCGGGGGCTGTTTCTGGTGCCTGGAGGCTGTCTATGATGACCTCATCGGCGTCCACTCTGTCGTCTCCGGCTATTCGGGCGGGCATGTGCCCAACCCCACCTACGAGCAGGTTTGCGGCAAGCGCACGGGCCACGCCGAGGTGGTGCAAGTCACATTCGACCCGGCTGTGATCACCTTTCGGGAAATTCTGGAAGTTTTCTTCACCATCCACGACCCCACAACACTGAACCGGCAGGGCAACGATGTTGGTCCGCAGTATCGTTCTGCTATTTTTTACCACGACGAAGCGCAGAAGCTGGCGGCCGAAGCGATCATCGCCGAATTAAACGGCGCCGACCTGTGGCCTGGCCCCATCGTCACCGAACTGACACCGTTCGACATCTTTTATCGGGCTGAGGAGTACCACCAAAACTACTTCCAGAACAATCCCTACCAACCATATTGCCAGTTTGTCGTCGCGCCAAAGGTAGCTAAGTTCCGCCAGAAATACGCGCAGCGGCGCAAAACGGCCGTTGCCTGACGGCCGTTTCCCCTCCTTCGTTTAGGCTAACCGCATACCCTGGGCGGCGAGTACGGCCGTTGTCGCCGCGTTTTTGTAACAGGGGGT
>CAYONK010000088.1:0-10619 GCA_964405285.1 uncultured Ardenticatenaceae bacterium | reverse complement strand
CGGCAGCCGGAGTTGCTGCAAGAGACACGCACCGAGGCGGAACCGGTCCTGGCGGCTCTGCAATTGGCGTTGGGGGAAGAGAGAACGGCCGTTGCCGGACAAATCGCCGCAGCATTCACCTGGGACGCCGCAATAGCCGAAGCAATAAACTTCCTGCGCTCAACCTAAACCCCACCCGCGGCTTACGGAACACGATTCACGGAACACGGTTCACGCCCGATACCCAGCAGCCCACCTCCAGGCAGCGGCGACCGAATAAACAATCAACATCTGGCCTGGGCCATAAGTCAGCCAAACCACATCTCCAATCAGGCGGAAAAACAGGTCGCTAAACATATCCCCAGCCAGGATCAAATCGCTCAACAGAAACAGCGCGCCGCCAGACGCCAACAGGACAAACTGCCGTTCCTGCCAGGCCAGACCAGACCCCAGACCGGCTGTGCTGGCTAACAAGAGAGCATAAGGCAGCGCCACCCAATGCACCAGGGTAGGGTCTTGTCCGCGAAACACCACAAAAAACCACCCGGCCAACCCAATCAGCCACCAGATGCCCAACATCCCCCAGCGGGTCGCCGCGTCATTCAGTTTGAAGCGGTTGGCGAACCCGGCAATTGCCAGGATGTAAAAAATATGGCAGACGGCAAAAGAAGCGATGCCCGTTAACACGCGATTGGGCGCGGGCAGAACCGAGGCCAGAAAGAGATCGCCGAGAAGTCCGAAAGTCATTCCCAGGCTGATGAGCAAGGCATACCGGTTAACCGACTGCCGGAGGCTGAAACCAAACCAACTCCAAGCAGCGACGACCAGGGTAAATGAGGATGCCATGCGCGTCCAGGTCGGCATCCGGTGGCTGTAAGAATCGTTGGGCGAACCGAAGACGAAACCGCCAAAAAGAAAGACGGCCCAGAACACAAGCAGCCCTATGAGCCAGGCCCGTTGGGGTGAGGACAGAAAGTGATAGGCGTTTTTCAAAGAATCCCTCCAATCGTTTATTTGCTTGGGAAATTCTGGCACAAATAGTGAATGAGGACAAATGAAAATGGCGGGCAAGTCATCGCTTTTTTGCCCCATTTGGCATATTATTCGCTCAACTGATTTGGTTTCTTATGTTTTGGCGTCTGGTAGACGGCATACGTGAGGAAGCAATGGACGGCCGTTCTCCGCAACGGCCGCCGCACTGCCTGACCCCCAACGTCTTGATAGACGGTTAGCCGCACACTCCCACGATGGATCCAAGTAATATCCTTTTTTGACAGCCAGATCAGGTCTATTTTGGCTTGAAAGGAGCGGTTGACAATGTCTCTCACTTATACTGGGATTAAACGGGCTTTGTTGGGGATTCCCTTCCCCACGCGCAACGAGATTCACGAACGGCTGGACAAGGTGCGCGGTCTGGCCATCTTCGCCTCCGACCCCATCAGCAGCAATGCGTATGCCACAGAAGCGATCATGAGCGTACTGATCCTCCTGGGCAGCGGCGCGCTGGCGCTGACCATGCCCATCGCCTTGGGCATCATGACGCTCGTCTTGCTGGTGGTCTTCAGCTACATCCAGACCATCTTGCATTACCCTGACGGCGGCGGCGCGTATACGGTGGCTAAAGACAACCTGGGGCTGTACCCTTCGCTTTTGGCGGCGGCGGCGCTGCTGTTGGATTACGTTCTGACAGTCGCCGTCTCGGTCTCGGCCGGGGTGCGGGCGGTGACGTCCGCCCTGCCTGAGGCGTATGATTACCGGGTGCTGCTGGCGTTAACGGCCGTTTTCCTCCTCACCTGGGTCAACCTGCGCGGCGTCCGCGAGAGCGGCTCCATCTTCGCCCTGCCCACCTACGCCTTTGTCGGCGGCGTGCTGCTGGTGATTGGGCTGGGCTTGCTGCGTACCTTCGGCGCGTTCGGCCTGGACCCCCTATCGCCGGAGGTCCACAACGTGCTGCCCCAGCGGCCCGTCACCCAATTCTTATACGTCTGGCTGGTGCTGCGCGCCTTCGCCGCCGGTTGCACCGCCCTGACCGGTATCGAGGCAATCAGCAATGGGGTGCAGGCGTTCAAACCGCCGGAATCGCGTAACGCGGCCAAGACGATGGTGGCGATGGGGCTGATCGCTATGTCGCTTTTTGTGGGCATCACCTTCCTGGCCACCCACCTGAACTTGCTGCCGACCGCCGAAGAGAGCATCCTGTCGCAGGTGGCGCGCAGCGTGACGGGCGGTGGTTTGCTCTATTTTTGGGTGCAGTTTTTTACGATGATGATTTTGTTCCTGGCGGCCAATACCGGGTATCAGGACTTCCCGCGCCTCAGCTCTTTTTTGGCGAAAGATGGCTTCATGCCGCGCTGGATGACCCACCGAGGGGACCGGCTGGTCTATAACTATGGCATTGTGGTTCTGGCGGTCTTGTCTTCGATCCTGATCTTTATTTTTGCGGCGGACGAGATCGCCATGCTGCCGTTATACGCCCTCGGCGTGATGCTGAGTTTTACTCTGTCACAATCGGGCATGGTTCGTTTGATGGGCAAGGTCGGCCGGCTGAAGCCGGGCGAGTCAGCCTTTACCGGGGTGACGACGATTCATTATGAGCGGAGTTGGCCCTGGAAGCGGGCTTTGAATGGGGTGGGCGCGGCGACAACGGCCGTTGTCCTGGTCGTCCTCGTCGTGACAAAATTTATGGAGGGGGCGTGGGTGATCGTAACGGCCGTTCCTCTGCTGGTCATCTTCTTCCGCGCCATCCACCACCACTACGACACCGTCGCCGAATCGCTCAGCACCCGCGACCTACAACTGGCCGACGTGACCCGCCCCGTCGCCAACGTCCTGATCGTGCCGGTCGCCGACATCCACCGGGGCACACTCTACGCCCTCCAATTCGCCAAAACCTTCGCCAAAGACGTGCGCGCCGTCTCCATCATCACCTCCGACGCCGACGACGAACGCATCCTCCGGCGATGGAGTCGCTTCCCGGAGATCACCGAAGGCGTCCGGCTGGTGTGCCTCGAATACGAATACCGCGACATCTTGACCCCCCTGGTAGATTACATTGACCGGGTCTGCCATGAAGAATTCCCCGGACAGGTGGTCACAGTGGCAATCCCGGAGTTCATCTCCGAATCGTTCGGCAGCCAATTGCTGCACAATCAGACGGCGACCCTGCTTCGCTTTCGTCTGCGCGGCCGGCCCAACGTCGTCGTCATTGACGTCCCCTACCACATCGCCTGAGAACCAGGTCAACAGCCTGGTTGCCTGGCAAATCTCTGAATTTTCTTTTGGCCTTGTCGGGTTTAAAAAAGAGGTGGGCCTCCTAAGATGCCCACCTCTTATTCTGCTGTTTCATAGCAGCGATTGCTTACTCGCTGACAAACACCCAGGTGCCGGGATTCTCATCCGTCGAGTTCACGACCTTGGCCCCATCTTCGTAGATGGGGGTGGCCCAATGGAACAACCAATAGGCGTCGTGGGGGCTAAGGTTGACACAGCCCGCGCTGCGCACCGAGCCAAAGAGGTCATGCCAGTAAGAGGCGTGCAGCGCCTGATCCTGGTTGAAATACATGATCCAGGGCACGTTGGCCAGGTTGTAGGGTGGCGTAGAATCTTCCCAACGCATCGGGCCGGCGCGCACCTTGGCGTAAATGCGATAGAGGCCGGTGAACGTGGGGTAAGCTCGTCGCCCGGTAGCGGTCAGGCTGGCGTACACAGGCGTATCCCCTTCGTAGGCGATCACCGTCTGCTCTGTCACGTTGACGTGAATCCATTTCTCGCCGGGGGCAACGCCTTCCGGCCGTTCTGCCTCGTAGAACAGGCGGACGTAATCCCAATGGACCCATTGATCAGGGCCGAGGCGATACCAGAGTTCGCCGTCTACTTCTCTCTCCTCGTAGATGGTGATCAGGTCCCAGGGATCGAGATAACCGGCGATGGTGTCATCATCCAGCGTACCTGGCTCGGAGCGCACCCAAACAGGCCGGTAAGCCATCGCTAATTGCTGCCGTGTCAGGCTGTCTGGCTGCAATTCCAGCCCTTGTAAACGGGACATGGGCGAGGTAAAGCTCAACGCTCGTTCTTCCACCCAACCATAGATGAGCCAATCCCAGAAGATACGGCGATAGATACGGCCGTTTATTTCCGCCGCTTCATACACAGTCACCCAGACATGGCCGCCGCCATGCGTGGTAAAGGGGTTATTGGCAGCAATATCGTCCGGGGAGCGATAAACCGGCACGCTATCAAACATGCGGGCATACCGCTGCGGCAAGGGCAGGAACTCTGTCGCATCTTCCACCAGCCGGGATTCGGTGATGATTTCCGGGGCCAGCCGGTAGAGGCTGCCGCTGCGGCCAGTCAGACCAGGCTGCGCGCTGGTGAGCAGGTAGATTTCGCCCGCCTTGTCTTGTCCGATGGCCCGAAGGTAGTAGGGCAAACGGCCGTTTTCCTGCCCCCACACCGTCAACTCCTCCACGTCCCAACTGATCTGGTCTGACTGCGACGCTTTGGCGGCAAAGAGACGGCCGCCCGCTTCCGGCGATTCGCCCAAATCGCCAAAGATGTAGTAATCGCGGAAGGTGGGCATCGAGCGGCCCTGGTAAACCGAACCGCCGACAACAGTCGTGCCCAGACCATCGGGCAGGCTGCGGTTGGCGTAGGTTATCACCGGCTGACGCAGCAAATCGTCATCCAGGCCATCGCAATAGGCAGCGGCGACAGAGGTAGGCAGTTCGCCCGCCAGCTGCGGGCTGGCTAATTGGGCCACGCATTGCCCGCCATCTTGCAGCGGCCAGCCATAATTGCTTCCGGCAGCCACCACGTTCATCTCCTGCCACAACGCCTCGCCCGAATCAGAGACCAACAACCGCCCTTGAGTATCAAAGGCGAGGTGCGCCGGATTGCGGAAACCATAGGCAAATATCTCGTCTAGCCCAGATTGACCGACGAAAGGATTGTCTGGCGGGATGGCGTAAGGCGCGTCCGGGTTGTCCACGTCCAGGCGCAGAATCTTACCCAACAGGGTGGACGTATCCTGGGCATTATCAGCCACGCCGCCATCGCCCAGGCTAACGTAAAGATAGCCATCCGGCCCAAAGGCGATCTGTCCGCCATTGTGGATGGACTGCGGATGGTCCACTTGCAAGATGATCCGCTCGGAATTCGGATCGGCCGTATCGCTGGTCGGTTTGATCGCTCGGAATTCGGCGATGTGGCTGGTGTGGTCCCACCCGTCCGGGCCGTCCGGGCGCAGCGGGGCGCTGTAATGGACGAAGAAACGGCCGTTTTCCGCATAATCCGGATGCAGCGCCAGCCCCAACAAGCCCCGCGCCTCACCGCTGCTTTCTAGCGTGACCAGGCGGCTGCGCAGATCCAAAAACGGCTCGTCGAGGATGCGCGGTCGGATGGTGACAACGTAAATCAGGCCAGTCTGATCAGCGACGAGAAGGCGGCCGGTTTCATCCGCAGGGTCCGCCAGGGCGATGGGGGCGATGAAGCCCTGGACTACCGGCGTCAGGCGGATGGCTAACGGACCGGTTGGCAATGGCTCGACCAGGGGTTGAAGCGCAACGGCCGTTTCTTCCGGCGTCGCGGTGGGGGTGGGTTCCGGTTCTGGCGTAGCGGTGGCGGGAACGGCCGTTGGCTCAACCAGAGCGGCCGTTTCCGGGGTGGCGGTGGCGGGAACGGCCGTTGGCGAGGGCGACTCCTCGGTATGGGTAGGCGCGGCTGGGGGAACGGCCGTTGCCTGTTCAGCTACCTGCGGCGCCTGCGCGCACGCTGCCAACAATAGAACCAGGGACAAACCAACGAGAAAAAAAGTTAGACGAATCGAGCGCATGCTTCACTATACTTCCTATAATTAGAGAGATCTGATGGACGATTTCTTAAACCGCTTGTCAGCCAATACCTGTAGATTCTAATGATGAGCGACCAATGAAGCAACTACGCCGGCCAGATACACATCATAAACTAAAACAATTATGAGAACATGCCGTCGCTGCCGCGCCAGACATGGTCAGTCAACCCGCGAGTCCACAAAAAAAGCGAGCGTGCGAAGAGTCGTTGACTCTCTCACGCTCGCCCCGGCTTTTCTGCCCAAAAAATCAGTTGCGGGCTTCAGGATTGATGACGTTGCGGAAATCCACACCGCGTAAAGCGTCGGCCACTTCCTCCACCATTTCCACCCCCACCTTCGTTTGCGCTTCCTTAGAACTGGCCCCCAGGTGCGGAGTGTGCAGCACATTGGGCAACCCAATAAGCGGGCACGCTTCCGGCGGCTCCTTCTGGAACACGTCCAGCGCCGCCGCCGCCACCTTGCCGCTTTGCAGCGCCTCGGCCAACGCCGGTTCGTCAATCAGCTTGCCCCGCGCGACGTTGACGATGATCACCCCATCCTTCATTTTGGCGAGGGTCTCCGCGTTGATCAGGTTGGCCGTCTCCGGCGTGACAACGCTGTGCAGGCTGATAACGTCTGCCTGAGCCAGCAAATTGTCTAACGAGAGCAAGGCCACCCCCATCTCCTCGGCGATCTCGGCCGACACGTAGGGATCGTAGGCCACCACCTTCATCTCAAATGCCTGGGCGCGGCGAGCCACCAACCGACCGATATAGCCAAAACCGATAATGCCCAATGTCTTGCCGCTCAATTCCGTCCCGACGAAACGGGCGCGCGCCCACTCGCCAGCGGCGACGGAATTGTGGGCTGGCGCGGTGTGGCGGCAGACCGCCAACATCAGGGCCATCGTCTGCTCGGCGGTAGCCACGCTGTTGGAGCGCGGGGTATTCATCACCAATACCCCATGGGCGGTGGCGGCAGCGATGTCCACATTATCCACGCCAATCCCGGCGCGTCCGATCACCTTCAGCTTCTTCCCGGCCGCGATCACGTCGGCGTCCGGGCGGGTGTCGCTGCGGATGATGAGGGCATCATACTCCGGGATGATCTCGATCAGCGCTTCTTTACTTAGCCCGGTGATCATGTCGTAGCTCATATCGGGCATCTGGGCCAGACGGTCCAAACCCGCCTGACCCAATTTGTCAGAAATCAATATCTTATAGCTCATCTTTTTACCTCTTCTTGATGGGATTCTGTCAATGTGGTTGTACCCTGTCAGCCATGCCGTTTGTCGAAGGAGTACACCATCTATTGTCCTTGATTGTAAAGCCCAGGCAAGTGGCGGTTTGCGCTGTCAGGGCATTGGTTTGCGGGCGTAGAGGCCGATATTTTGCCCTTTGAAATTCAGGCGAAATGGCTCAACGGCGAAGCCTTTTTCAATCATATACTCCGCCACCCATTGAATCCAGGGCATGCCCGGCGGAGGCAACAGCGGCTCATCTATAACGCAGCAGGGCAACAGGAGAACTTCACAGCCGAATTGGGCGGCTGCATCAATCAACTGAATGTTGCAGCCATGGGCGTGCATTGCTACCAGCAGGTCGAAATCTTGGGCCATCTCTGGCGCGAAGCGGCGGCTGAGGCGCGGCACATCTTCCGCGCTGGCGAGTTGCACCTGTTTGTTGAGGGTCAGGTCTTTGTATTTGGTCGGCAGGGTTTGTTTGATCGGGTCTATGACAGTTGCCGACCAACCGCTTTGCCGCAGAAGATAGGCCAGCAACCCTTTGCCGCCACCCACATCGGCCACCCGACAGGGCGCGCGTTGCGTCACCAGCCATTGATGGAGAAGTTGAAAGCGAAATTTCTTCATCTTGGGTAGTTCGCGTCGCTGGGGTAGGGCGGTGAGGGGGGCCAGTTCTTTTGATGCGGCCAACATCTCAGCCGTCAACGGAGCGTCATGGGCATGACCGGAATCGGCATCGGTCACTACTGGGGCGGTTTGGGCGGCCGTCTGCGTAATTTTGGCATAAAGTTGCCTGGCCTGCCGTTTGTCTTTGGCTTTTCCCATCGTCTGCTCTACTTTGCTGAATAGTTGGCGCACGATTGCGCCAGCTATTCAGTATAACACTTTTGCGAGGCGTCGGTTGGGATAGCGGCGGTTTTGCGTTTGTTTATATTTGTGGCTCTCTGATGTTTGGTGTGGTGATGTAGGGGCTGGCCTTGTGCCTGCCCCAGAGGGCGACCACAAGGGTACGCCCCTACCACATTAAACCTCAGAGAACCATATTTGTTTGGCGCACCAGGCGACCGTCTCGGCCAGCGCTGTCGCCAGTGGGGTGGCTTGCAATCCAAACGCCTTTTCGGCCTTTGCCGTGTTCACAACAAAAGGAGCGGTCCATTGATACATCATCTCCACCGTCTCGGCCATTTCTTTATTGAATAGCCCGAACAGGCGCATCATCCGTGGGCCGGCCGTCCGGCTTTTCACCGGTTTGCCCAATGCGGCCTCGACCAGTCGGGCAAATTCAGCCTGGGTGATGGGTGGATTGCTGGGGGTAAACCAGACCTGGCCCAGCGCCTCTTCTCGCGTGCCCAGGGTCGCCAGCAATCGGCCGAAATCTTTGATGTAGGTGAAGGTATGCGGCTGGTCTGCGCTGCCGAGCAGGTTGATGGGCTTGCCCTGCACCGCCGGCCGGATGGCGTAATCGGTCAGCGCCGTGTCGTAGGGGCCAAAGAAGTCGCTGGCGCGGCCGATGGCGGCGCGGATTTTGCCGTTGGCGTGGGCGTCTAGCGCTTCCTGAGCGATGGCGGCGCGCACTTTGCCCTTTTTGCTGTGGGGGTTGATGGGAGACTCTTCGCGCAGAGGGCCGGTGAAACGGCCGTACATATATAAATTGTCCCCCACCACCAGTTTTGCGCCGTTGGCCGCTGCCGCATCAAGGATGGCGCGTTGCAGCGGCGGAAACTTTTCTGCCCAGTCGTAGTAGTGGGGCTGGGCACATTGGTAAACGGCCGTTGCCCCCCACGTCACTTCCCGGTTTTTCGCCATATCATAGGCGTCGCTGGCGACGAGTTCCGTCCCGGGGGGCGGGTCGGCCATCTGGCCGGAGCGATTGATCAGGCGGACGACGTGGCCCATCTCTAGCAGGGAAACGGCCGTGTAGCGACCCAGGGGACCGGTTCCGAAGACGACATGTAGTTCGGTCATGGTTTCATCTCTTGGTTTGTTCGTTGGTTTGTGGGTTGGTCAGGCGGGTATGGCGAAACGTTTCTCGATGTCGGCGCGGCGCAAAGGGCCGCCATGCCCTACGAAGAAAGTTTGTGCCCCGGCGGACAATAACGCTTTAATGCTGGCGCGAACGGCCGTTATATCCTCGGCAAAGTAATGGTAGTTGGGGCGCGCGCCAAACAGGTTGCCCCCCATCACCCCGCCCATCATCACGTCACCGACAACGGCCGTTCCATCCGCCAACAACAGCGAAATTGAACCGGCCGTATGCCCTGGCGTGGGCAGAATGCGCCCCTCAACGCCAAAAGCGCTCAGGTCAAAGGCCGTGTCGAGCAGCAGATCGGGCGTGACGGGCGGGAATGGCCTGTCCACCATCGGCTTGATCAAGCGCGCTTCCAGGCGCAAGGGGGTGAGCGCGTTCATCCGACCGGTTTGCAGGAGGGGGGCGTCGGCGGGATGAACGGCCGTTGGCACGCCCAATACTTTAGCCAGGGCCGCTGTGCTGCCCGCGTGGTCCACATGGGCGTGGGTGTGCAGAATCAGGCTAATCTCGGCCGGGGGCACGCCCGCGTTGGTCGCTGCCCAGAGAATCTTCCGCGCTTCGCCAGGCATCCCAGTATCCACCAGGATCGTCTTGCGCCCGCGCACCAGATAAGCGTTAGAAAAGCTGAGTTTGATCGGAATGATGGTCATGGGGCCTCCACCTGGATGATCTGTTGCGTCAGCCGCGCCAACTCATGTTGGTACAGCGCCCCGGGGTCAATGATGAACGGGGGGAACTGGCCGCCAATTTCCAACGAAACCAGCCCATGCACCTGCGCCCACATCATCAAGGCCAGGTAAAGCGCCATCAGCGAGGCGTCTGGGGCGCGTTCGGCCTGCCATTGGCGCAGCATCGCTTCTGCTTCTGGCGACAGGGGCGGGTGACGCTGACTTTGTAACTGTCCGGCGGCGTCGGCCGCCGCCAGCACGCCCACAAGCACCGTCAGACCACGAGCGGCGGCCGGCCCGGTGATCTCTAGCGGGGCGCAATACCCGGCGATGGGCGTGCCGAAGATGAGTTGATAGCGCTCCGGGTAGGCGATGGCCCAATCCCGGTAGGCGTGCCCCAGGGCCATGATTCGCGCCGAATGGTCGTTGTCCGGCAGGTTGGCAACGGCCGTTGCCTGAGCCGCCGCAAAAGAGCCAAACGCCTCCACAATCAGCGCCGTCACCAGGGCGTCCCGGTCCGGGAAATAGTTGTAAATCGCCGGGGCGGTGATCCGCAGTTTGCGGGCGATGGCCCGCAGCGCCAGGGCCGGCGCCCCATCGCGGGCGATCTGCTCCCAGGCCGCTTCCAGAATGCGCTCACGCAGGTCAACTTGTTGTTCAGTTCGTCGTGGTCGGGCCATTGGCAAACTCCAATTAATTAACAGTGTATATTTATGGTGTAAATATACACTGTTAATTTTATCCTGTCAAGTGGTATGGTTCTCTCGTATCTCGTGAGGTTTCAAGCGTGTCATGCTGAACGAAGTGAAGCAACCCAGCGGCCTCGGGATTCTTCGCTTCGCTAGAATGATAAGACCTGCAAAATCTTAAAGA
>CAYONK010000087.1:0-10631 GCA_964405285.1 uncultured Ardenticatenaceae bacterium | reverse complement strand
GCCATCAGCGTCAGCCCGGCGATTTTCTTTGTGGTGGTCTTCACCCAACAGGGGCAGCGGGAGCGTGAAGCGCGGCGTTATGCGGAGCAGCTAACGGCCGATCTGGCCCAGGCGAATCGCCAGTTGGCCGCCTATGCGGTCCAGGCGGAGGAGGCGGCCACCACTGAGGAACGTAACCGGCTGGCCCGCGAAATTCACGACAATCTGGGCCATTATCTCACCGTTGTCAACGTGCAGATTGGCGCGGCGCGGGTGCTGCTGACGACGGAGCCGGAGCGGGCGGACGCGGCGCTGGAGAAGGCGCAAAAGCTGACCCAGGAGGGATTGGCTGCCGTGCGCCAATCGGTGGCCGCGCTGCGCGATTCGCCTCTGGCAAAACGGCCGTTATCCGAAGCCATCGCCGAACTGGTCCGTGAATCGAACAACGCCGGCATCGTCACCGAGTTTAACGTGAAGGGCGAGCCGCGCCCGCTGTCGCCTCAGGCGACGCTGACGCTCTACCGGGTGGCTCAGGAAGGGCTGACCAATGTGCGCAAACACGCCCGCGCCTCTCGCGCCGACCTGGCGCTGGATTATGCGGATCCAACCGCCGTCCACCTGACCATCCACGACAATGGGCTGGGCAGCGCCGACCCGACCAACGGCTTTGGCCTGCTGGGGATGCGTGAGCGGGTGAGTTTGTTGGGCGGGGAGATGGGGGTGGAAACGGCCGTTCATCATGGCTTTACCCTCGTCGTAAAAATTCCAACGAGGGCGGGGGAGCGGGTGAGCGGGGAAGCAGGGGAGAAAGAGAATGGATAATCGTCAATCGTCAATGGTCAATAGTCAATCGCCAATTCGCGTTTTGCTGGTGGACGATCAGGCGCTTTTCCGCGAGGGGTTGCGCACGCTGCTTTCCATCTGGCCCGATTTAGAAGTGGTGGGTGAGGCGGGGAATGGGGCGGAGGCGGTGGAAACGGCCGTTGCCCTGCGCCCCGACGTGGTATTGATGGACTTGCGCATGCCCGTCCTCGACGGCGTAGCCGCCACCCGCCGCCTGCGGCAAGAACTGCCCGATTGCAAAATCATCGTTCTCACCACCTTCGACGATGATGAACACGTCTTTGAAGGCTTACGCGCCGGGGCGGTGGGCTATCTGCTCAAAGACGTGCCCTCAGAAAAGCTGGTCGAAGCGATCCGCGCCGCCGCTGGCGGGGCTTCCTTCCTCCAACCCTCCATCGCCGCCAAAGTGCTGGCCGAATTCACCCGCCTGACGCCCTCTGCCGCGCCGATTGCCCAACCGCTCGTCGAGCCGCTCTCCGAGCGCGAACTGGAAATCCTGGCGCTGTTGGCCGCCGGTGACAGCAACCGGGAGATCGCCAATCAGCTCTACATCACCGAAGGCACGGTCAAAAATCACGTCACCAACATCCTGGGCAAGCTGGGCGTGCGCGACCGCACTCAGGCGGCGCTGAAAGCGAAGGAGTTGGGCTTGATTTAGTAGCGGGTGGCTGGTCATAGAGCGGGTGTGACCTATGAATATGACTTCCGGCACATCTTTTTGCGGCGACTTGCGTATATCCTATTGGCAATGGTTACGCAATTTGCAGATACGGTGTCGGGTGGGTAAACAGCCCGGCATTAGTTCAAGAAGGTGGAGGTTCGGAAATGAACGAAAAGATTGAAAAGAGAGAAAATGGCTGGATTGGCGGCCTGGTTTTAATTGCGATTGGCGTACTGGCCCTGTTTGGTCAATTGCTCCCGGAAAGCATTACCAGTAATTGGGGCCTTTACATCGTCTCCGCCCTGGGTCTGATCTTCATCATCTGGGGTATCGCTGCCCGCAGCGATGGCTTGATGATTCCCGGCGGTATTCTCAGTGGCATCGGTCTGGGGATTGTGCTGGTTGAAGGGGTTCGTTGGCCGGCGAATGTAGACGAAGGCGGCGTGTTTATGCTGGCGTTTGCCGCGGGTTGGGCGTTGATTGTGCTGTTAACGGCCGTTTTCACCCCTAGAATCCACTGGTGGCCCCTCATCCCTGGCGGCATCATGGCCTTCATCGGCGTGGCCGTCCTGTTCGGTGGACTCTTCATGCGAGCGCTAGAATTGGTCGGTACGCTCTGGCCCATTGCGCTCATTGTCCTCGGCCTTTTTGTTCTTTACCAGGCCCGCCGGACACAGGAAAAACAGGAAAAGGCAGCCTGATTATTGCCAACCGGCTATTGCCACTAACCTACAATCAGCCCCTCCAGCCACCGCGCTGCGAGGGGCTTTTTTGTTTCGCCATCCATAGCGACACAGCGAAACTCGGTAGATCGAAAAATCAGCGAGGAGATACAGAGGTTCACGTCCAGCCCGTTTTCCTCACCTGCTTCTCTTGAACTGGATAAAACATTAACAAAACCTGAGCAAGACATTGACAATACCTGGATATGGTATATGATGTGAAAGTCGCAAACGAAAAATTTACACATTGCACAGATTCGGAAATTGGTTTGAACTGTGCCAAAACAAATTAAGGAGAAAATGAAAATGAGTCGTTTACTAAAGAGTTTCTTATTGGTTGTTGCGCTTATGTTAACTGTTGTGCCGCTGGCGATGGCCAGAGAGCAGCGCAACATTGCTGAGATTGCCATTGAAGACGGCCGTTTCAACACCCTCGTCGCCGCCGTCGTCGCCGCCGACCTGGCCGGCGCGCTGTCTGGCGGTGAATGGACCGTCTTCGCCCCGACCGACGCCGCCTTCGCCAAATTGGGCCTGAACGAAAACAACATCGCCAGCGCCTTCACCAAAGCGGAACTTACCGACATCCTGCTCTACCACGTTTTGACCAGCGAAGTGACCTCCGCCAAAGCGAAGACCATGCTCGGCGACATCACCATGGCCAACGGGCAAAAAGCGGGCCTGAAATTCTTCAACGGCTCTCTCTGGGTCAACGATGACAGCCGCGTCATCATCGCCGACGTAACCGCTTCCAATGGCGTCATCCACGCCGTAGATACCGTGATTCTGCCCCCCTGGCCGCGTGGCTCCGAGGATGCGGCTCCCGCTCGCCCCGGCGCCCCCTCCGGCAACACCATTGCCGACATCGCTATCAATGACGGCCGTTTCACCACCCTGGTCGCTGCTGTCGTCGCCGCAGACCTGGTTGGCGCCCTCTCCAGCGGTCAATGGACCGTCTTCGCCCCGACCGATGCCGCTTTCGCCAAACTGGGTCTGAACGCGAACAATATCGCCAGCGCCTTCACCAAAGCGGAATTGACCGACATCCTGCTCTACCACGTCCTGACCAGCGAGGTCCATTCCGACAAAGCGAAGACCCTGGTCGGCGACATCACCATGGCCAACGGGCAAAAAGCGGGCCTGAAATTCTTCAACGGCTCCCTCTGGGTCAACGATGACAGCCGCGTCATCATCGCCGACGTGAACGCTTCCAATGGCGTCATTCACGCAGTGGACACCGTTATCCTCGGCCCCTGGCCCCGTTAATTAGCCAATTGACTTGATTTAATGACAAAAGCCTACTCTTTTGAGTAGGCTTTTTCTTTTTTGATCTATAGCTGTGCGGGCCAGCCGCGACAATCTTCTGATTAGCTTTGCGGAACTCCCCAAAGGCGTATGACGCCATCTAGCGCTGTTGTGAGGATCAGTTGACCGTCGGGGGTGAAGGCAACGGCCGTTATCCGGGCCATGTGTGGGTTAGCCGTGTGCAGTAAATCCACTTCCGGGATGCGCTGCAAGTGCAGTGTCCCTTCCGATCCAAAGCGTACTCCACTGGCAAGTATGCTCGAATCAGGCGAGAAAGCAGCCACCCTATCTTCAATGACCAGCAAAACCAGAGAGTCATCCCATTGTTCAGTAGCAGAAGACATGGCCAGATAACGATTATCCGGAGAAACGGCCGAAACGAAAACGCGATTTTCCCACTGGGGTTCACGCACAACAGCGCCATCAGGCAATGACCAGACGGCAAACTCGCCGCCCCAGAACAGGCCAATCACCGATTGCCCGTCAGGCATGATCAGGAAGTCCCGGACGCGCATAGGGACATCTTCTTCTGAATCAGCGCCTTCAACCATGATGTTCTCCAGCGATCCGAGTTGCAGCAAATCAGGCGTTTGCCACCGGATTAGCTGGCAGTCGAATCCGGCCGATAACAGGTCGCCTGTTGGCAAGTAGCGCACGGCCGTTATCCTGTCTGTATGCGCGGCCCTTTCCTGGATCAGGCGGCCATCGCTGCTGGCGCGCAGTTCGATCCGGCCGTCTTCGTAGGCCAGGGCAAAGCTACGGGCGTCCGGCGCAAAGTCAACGGCGGCGGCCGGATACCGCTGGACAACCGCGCCATCCGCCCGGCGGTAAATCTTTACTTCGTCCAGGTATACTGCTCCTATCCATTGATTGTCAGACGAGACGCGCACGTCCAAAAGCGGGGCTTCATAGGCGTCTACGCTCTCAATGACAGCCCCATCATTCAGCCGCCGGATTTGTAAACGGCCGTCTTGCAAACCGGCAACCCACGTCTGGCCATCCGGCAGCAGCACAAAATCAACAATCCCTTCTTCAACTTTGTACAACAGCTTGCCATCGGTTATCTGGTGAAACCGAAGGCTGCTGTATTCGTTGTAATCATCACTAAATCCAGGTTCCGTAAAATGCAGCCCGGCAACTCGACCGTCAAGAGAAATCTGCATATTCCAGGGAACTGCTGGTTCAGGCGGATCCCAGTAAAATACAGGTTCATTACACACATATTTGGTGGCCTGGGAGAGGCGGAAGTATTCGTGAATAGCAAATAGAAGTGAGGCATCGCTGCCCTTTTGTATCTCAACAGGACCAGCAAACCCGTTTGGAAAAACTTGTGGCGCTACAATAACCAAATCCTCCCCATGAAAGACCACGTCGGTAACAATAAGCCCGCTTTGCTCATATCTGCCTTCCAGGTGGACGACGGGGGCCGCTTCGGAAAGCAAAACTCCGCTATACATATCATGTACTCTGACTCTTCCATAATCCCAGACGGCCAATTCTAAACCATTGGCTGAAACAGCAGCTTTAAGCATGCCAGGATAGGTATGGCTAAACTCCCCGGTTGCCAGCACCCAGGTATGAACCCCATCTTCTGTGATCACGACCAAAAGGTTGTTGCTGGGCGAAAAGAGTACTTGCGACGCTTGATAATCGGCCTGAGAAAGCATCTTTATGGGATTTGTTTGCCAGAGTTGTAAGCCGCCATTTTGCAAGACGAGCGCCACCCTGTCTCCATTTGGCGAGATGGCAACGGCCGTTACGTTCCCACTCGTCATTACGGCTAAAGGAGGCGTCTGCAAATCGGCCACCGGGTGAATATACACGCCGGAACCGGCGGCAACGGCCAGCCATTGCCCGTCAGCCGACAGGTCAATATCGGTGATTACCCCGCGTCCCCAGCGCGCCAGTTCAGTGAGTTGTGTCCCATTTTCGGCGCTGATGGTTGCTCCCGAAAAGGCTATTGGCGTACCCGAATCCACCCAAATGGCGGTCGTGGGCGAGGGGGTAGGGGTGATGGTTGGGGTATGCGTTGGCGTCGCGGTCACTGTTTCGGTCGGCGTTGGGGGAATGGTCGCGGTTGCGGTTGGCGGTGGGGACGGGGTGGCGGTCGGTCTCGTGGCAGTTGGGCTTACAACGGCAGCCAATGGCGTTGTCGTTGGCCTGGTCTTGATTCCCGCACAACCGGCTAACAAAGTCACGAATAGAGAAACAAGGAGTAGGCGTTGGATCATCACTCGATTGTAAACCACCCGGCGGTGCCCTGCCAGATGAACGGACTACGCTTGTCGGTTGATCAATCTACAGGAGGCTGTATCCCTGGCGGCAGACCTGACAGGTTTTGCAAATTGACAAAATAATACGATCATTGAGAGACACGTCATGCTGAGGTCCTCCGAAGCATCCCGTTCACCTGAACAGGCTAACACCGTAGGGATTTTTCGCTTCGCTCAGAATGACATCTCTAAGTTTGCACTTTTCGTTAACATAACGATATTCAGGTAAAAAAGCACCTTTCCAATGAAATAATGGCCGCACAGCCCACCTTGAGGTACAAGATGGTCAAGCCAAACTATCTTTGACCAGAGGTGAACTATGCGGTTGCCAATAGTATGTCTTGACCCACGTCTGCGTCAATTTTTGTCTCAATTTGCCGGCTGCTTCAGTCACCCTCAATACAAGTATTTTGTGACCATACTTTTGGGGTTGATGCTGTGCCAGAGCGGACAGACCTTGTCGGGTCTGCTGCAACAGGTTGACAGTGGGGCCAGCCTCTCAGGAACAAGCCGTTTCATGGGACAAGCCCCCTGGCAAGCAGAGGATTTGGCGCGGCAATGGCAAAGTCACTTCCGGCAAGAAATGACTCCCCAGGTATTGGCAGAACAGGCCCGTTTGCGCTGCCGCCGCAAGAAGAAACGAGGTCGGCCTCAGAAAACTGTCGTGACAGGTTACTTGATAGGGGACGACTCGACGATGGCGAAGCGGCGAGGCAAGAAAATGGAGGGGTTGGGTTGCCACTATTCGGGAACAGAGAAGAAGCCGGTGACCGGTCATAGTCTGGTGCAAGGGTTGTATCTCCTGTTGGGACGACGTTGTCCATTAGCCCCCCGGATGTATCGGCAGCAAGTCGTTTGTGAAGCGGAAGGGGTGGAGTTCGCCAGCAAGGTGGACATCATCAGCACCTTTGTCCCGGTGGCGGAGAAGGATGACCAGACAGAAAAAGGGTGGCGCTGGCAGCGTGTGGATGAGTATGCTGACGCCTTGCCAGAAACGGCCTGGCAGCGCGTTTGCTGGCCCAACCAAAATGGGCAACGCTGGGTCTATGTCCATGTGGTCCCGACGCGCATCAAGAAGTTGTACCGCTGCCAGTTGGTGATTGCCCGTGGCCAATGGGATGATGACGAAGCAGAAAGCCGGAGAAAGCCTCTGAGTGAAAAGTGCAAAGATAATGATTTTTTCTTGGGAAGAAATTCCTCGAAAGAAGCCCAGCAATACGAAATCTGGTAAGGGCGCGGCAGGCGGGAGACAAGGCGCTGGTCATCGGTAAACGTGTCAGGTCCAAAGACCCATTGGAAGCAGGCGCGGGAATTGGTATCATTTCCCCCCATGAAAGCGACCCTATTCGGCCCCCTCCGCCTGCAAGATGAACAACAACGGCCGTTTCCCCAACCGCCCACCGCCAACGGCCGCACCCTCCAGGCCTACCTCCTCCTCCACGCCGACCAGCCACACGGCCGTTCCCACCTGGCCGCCCTGCTCGCCCCCGACGACAGCGAAGAAAAAGCGCGCCGCGCCCTCACCCAGGCGCTTTGGCAGGCCCGCCGCGCCTTGCCCGATGGCGCCATCCGCGCCCTGGGCGACGCCATTCAACTGGACACCGCGCAAATCAGCCGAGACGTCGCCGCGTTTGACCGCCTGATGGCCCACGCCCTCACCGCTGAAACACCCACCGCCGCGCTGGCGGCCCAGTTGGCCGAAGGCATCGCCCTCTACCACGCCGACCTGCTCAACGACTTTTATGACGACTGGGTCTACCTGCCCCGCGAACAGCGGCGCGAACGCTACCTGCGCGCTCTGGAGCTGCTCGCCGCCTGGGAAAAGCAAAACGGCCGTTTCTCCGCCGCCCTCGATTACGTCCTCCAACTCACCCAGGCCGATCCCCTGCGCGAAAGCGCCCACCAGGAGGCGCTGCGCCTCTACGCCGCACTCAACCGCCCGCAAGCCGCCCGCCAACATTACGAGCAATATCGCCGCTACCTGCAAGACGAAATGGGGCTGAACCCAGACCGCCAGACCCGCCAATTGGCCGACGCCATCGCCCAAAGCGGCCAAGAGGAAACGGCCGTTTACCTGCCCGCCTCCGCCACCCCCTACGCCCTCAGCGACACCGCCCACATGCCCCTCATCGGCCGCGACCAGGAACGAGGCCAACTGCTGGCCCAACTCAACCGGCTGGCGCATGGGCAAGGAGGATTGCTCTTCCTCAGCGGGCCGCCCGGCGTGGGCAAAAGCCGTCTGCTGCAAGAGCTAACCCGCGACGCCGACTGGCGCGGCCTGGCCGTCGCCTATGGCAGCGGCCGGGAATTGGCCGCCTCCGCCCCCTATGCCCTCTTCCAGGAAGCGTTGGGCAGCTTGCTGACGCCGCTGCGCTGGCAGCAAGTACGCGCCCTGCTCGACGACTATTGGCTCAACCTGGCCGCGCCGCTGGCAGGCATGGCCGATGCCGAAGTTCGCCCCCCCGACACCTCGGCGCGTGGTTCACACCCCACCGAATACGCCCACTACGAAGCCTTCAGCCGGATGCTGTTCGCGCTGGGGCAGTTACGGCCGTTATTGCTCATTTTAGACGACGTGCAATGGGCCGACCCGGCCAGCCTGGAACTGCTCACCTACCTGGCCGGCCGTCTGGCCGGGCAGCCTGTGCTGGTGGCGTTGGCTTTTCGCAGTGAGGAGGCGCGGGCGGAAACGGCCGTTTGGCAAACCCTCAACGCCCTCGACGCCGTCGCGCCGCACCTGCGCCTGCGCCTGGAACCGCTCACCGCCGAAGCCACCGCCGAATTTATCACCCAGGGGTTAGGGCTGCCCCGCCCCGCCCCCCGCTTCTCCGAACGCCTCTTCGCCGAGACGGGCGGCCTGCCCCTGCTGCTGCTAGAAAGCCTCCACCTCCTCCACGAAGAGGGGCTGCTCTACCGCGACGCGCGCGGCGACTGGCGCACCCCCTTCGACAACCAGACCGCCGATTACGCCGAACTGCCCATTGGCTACGGCGGCCCCTCGGCGACGGCGCTAACGGCGCGGCGGCTGCGCCAACTGCCCGCCCACGCCCGCCAGACGTTAGAAGCAGCGGCCATTATCGGCAAAGACGTGCCCTTCAACCTGTTGGCGGCGGCCGTCGAACAGCCGCGCCCGGTCCTGTTCGCCGCCCTCGGCCTGCTGGCCCAGCGCCAATTCCTCCTGGAAACGCCGGAAAGCTACTGCTTCAGCCACGACAAAGTGCGCCAGGCCGTCTATCAGGAGATTGACCCGGCGCGGCGCATCCAGCTCCACCGGCAAACGGCCGCCCTGGTCGCTGAACAAACCCCAACGGCAGTTGACCGCATCGCCTACCATTACCGCCAGGGCGAACAATGGCCCGAAGCGCTCCACTTCACCCTGCAAGCCGCCGAACGCGCCTACGCCCTGTCCGTCATCGTCGCCGCCCTCGACCATTACGCCGTCGCCCTGCAAATTTTAGAGACCCAGGCGGCCGCCCAAGCCCCTCTCCCCCTGTCCCAGATGGCTGAAACGCGCGCCCGGATTCTCATCGCCCGCCAATCCCTCCTCTTCACCGGTGGGCAGACAGAACAGCAAGAAAAAGAGCTGGCCGACCTGCGCCAACTGGTCAAACAACTGCCCGACCCTGTCTGGCAGGCAGATGCGGCCCTCAAAGAGGCCCATTTTGCCGGTGAAGTTCAGGCGCAATACGACACAGCCGCCGCCCTGGCCAGAGAGGCGTTAACCATTGCCGAAACGCACCAACTGCCCCGCCGCCAGGCCGAGGCGTGGAAAATTATCGGCATGGCTGGCTACCACCAGGGACGCTATCAGGAGAGCGCCGCCGCCTACCGGCGGTCGGTCGCCCTGTGGGAAACGCTGCCAGACGCCGCCGCCCAGTTAATGGCCGCCTACGCAGAGCTAATCTACAACGAGCGGGTCATTGGGCGCATCGAAGAAGGCATGGCCCTGGCCCAAAAGCTACTCGCTTTGGCCCAGGCGCATGGCAACCAGCTAGGCCAGGCCAGCGCGCACGCCGCCATCGCCAACTTTTACAACGACCAGGGAAATCATCTGGCCTCGATTCACGCCTACTCCGAGGCGCGGGCCATTTTCCAGCGCGTTGGGGCGCGGCTCAATGAGGCCAAAGCGTCGGCCAACGTCGGCTATGGCTATTGGGCGCTGCGCCGCTATGGCGAGGCGATTGCCCTGACCGAAGAGAGCCTGTTTATTTTCCAGGAGCTAGGGGCGCAGCGCAGCGTGATGCTCTCTTATTTGAATCTGGCGGGGCTGCATTACGACATCGGCCAGTTTGAACGGGGCAACGCTTACGCCGCCGATGGTCTGGCTCTGGCGACCGCGTTGAAGCTGGACAATTACAAACTCCTTTTCCTGACCGCCAGGGCGCAGGCGTTGGTGCGGCGCGGGGCGCTGGCGGAGGCGGCAGCGTTGCTGGCGGAATTGGAGCCGCTGTTGGAGAAGGAGGAGGAGTGGCATATCCGGGGCGCGTATGCTGCGGCGCAGGGTTTCTGGTTGTTGGCCCATGATCGTCTGGCGGAAGCGGCCGGGGCGTTTCAGCGGGCGGGCGACTGCTTCGCCCTGGAAGGGAGCAGCGATTTTGTCGTCTCGATGCAGTCGTTCCGGGCGTATGCGCTCTGGCGGATGGGCGAGGCGGCGGAGGCGTTGGCCTTGTCGGCAACGGCCGTTGCCGCCCTGGAACAAACCAACGGTGGCGAGAATATCCAGCACATCTACTGGCATCACAGCCAGATTTTGGGCGAGACAGGCCAGGATGCGGCTGGCAACCCCTCGCCCGCTTCCCGGCCATTCCTGGAAAAGGCGTACCGGACGATTGAAGAGCAGGCGGACTCGCT
>CAYONK010000086.1:5445-10652 GCA_964405285.1 uncultured Ardenticatenaceae bacterium | reverse complement strand
ACCAACGAGCAACCCAACCACATGGTAAGACGACTGCTATATCTGAACGGCCTGGCTATTCTGGCTGTTATTTTGTTTCACACAGCGGGGTGGGGGTTTGTGGCCATGTTTGCCTGGACGCCCCGCTATTTGCCAGTAGACCAGCCCGTCTTTGACCAGGTTGGCAGCGTTTCATATTATGCTTTGCGACTGATTGAGCAGATAGTCGTTGCGGCTATCCCTGTTTTCCTCTTTGTTAGCGGTTACTTTTTAGCGTTTGCCGTTGGGAAACGGCCGAATCTGGAAGCGAAGCAAATCGGCGCTCGCATCAAGGCGTTACTGATCCCGTATTTGCTATGGACTGTCCTGTTCTGGGTGCTAAAGCTGGCGGAAGGGGTGATTTTTTCACCACAACAATACCTCCTGATGTTGCTCACCGGCAACACAACGCCTGCTTATTACTATATCCCCTTGCTAATTCAGTTTTACCTGTTAGCCCCGTTGCTGACTCCATTGGCGCGAAAGCACTGGGTTTTGCTGCTGTTGGCGACAGGAACGTTTCAGTTTGCTTTGCAGGGAGCGGTAACGGCCGTTTCCATTTTCGGCTTGCGTGGCGTACCCGTCTGGGTAGCTCAACTGGCCGCGATCCCCAAATGGCTCTTTCTCTCCCGTCTCTTTTGGGTAGCGCTAGGCATGGTCGTTGGTTTTCATCTGCCTCTGTTCAAGAGCTTTTTCACCCGTTGGCGTTGGGTATGGCTGGTAACGGCCGTTGTTCTCATCCCCCTCGGCGTATTAGAATGGGAATGGATCGTCCGCGCTTCCGGTCGGCCGTGGGTTGAGCATCGAGAAACCGTGCTAGACACAGTCTACGCCCTCGCCCTCCTCTTCGCCTTCTTCGGCTTCGCCAACATCACCCTGCCCGCCAATCGTTTCGTCAGCGACATGGGATCCAAATCATTGGGCATTTACCTGGCCCACATTCCAGTGATGGAATACGTCGCGCGCGGCATCTACCTGTTATTCCCGTTCGCTCTCAATTACCAGATACTCTTCCAGCCCATCATGATCCTCACCGGCCTGGGCATCCCCTTGCTCTTGATGACCATCATGAACCGGCCGCTTTTCCGGCGCTACTACGCTTACGTTTTTGGATAAACAAAGGAGCCACTTTCTTCCATGATCCGACGCCTGCTCCTCCTCAATGGCCTGGCAGCCATCGGCGCCGTAGCCAACCACGCCACCGGCTGGGGCTTTACCGCCCTGTTTTGGTGGACCCATCGCTACCTGGATGTCACCGTGCCCGATTTCAGCCAACTGGGTAGCTTCTCTTACTACTTCGTCCGGGCGATTGAGCAGTTCATCATGTTCAGCGTGCCCGCTTTCCTCTTTGTCTCCGGCTTCTTCATCGCCTTCGCCACCGGGCGCAAGGCGACCGTGGAATGGTCGGTGATCATCGCCCGCAGCAAGAGCCTGATCATTCCCTATATCCTCTGGACATTGGCGATTATCCTGCTCCACACGGCGCAGGGGGTGCGTTACACGCTGGACGGCGTGGTCACAACCATTCTCTTTGGCCGCGCCTCCCCTCCTTATTACTACGTGCCACTGCTGCTCCAGTTCTACCTGCTCTCGCCACTGGTCATCATCCCCCTCGCCAGGAAGAATTGGCGCGCCCTGTTGCTCATCGCCTTTATGTTGCAGTTAATCCCCTTCTTGGCCAACTACCCTGGCTTCTTAGGGCTGAATAATGACCTGGCCCGGACCATCACCCGGCTGACCCCTAGCTGGTTTTTCCCCGGCCACGCCCTCTGGTTTACCATCGGCGTCATCGTTGGCTTTAACCTGACCCCTTTTAAGAATGCCTTGCAGAAGTGGAAATGGGCGCTGCTGGGCGGGACGCTCTTCTTTTACGCGCTGGCCTTTGCCGAATTTGAATGGCTCTTCCGTCAGTCCGGTCAGGATTGGCTGCCGCCGGCCTTCACCATCTTCGATGCCTTCTACGCAGCCTGTTTCATCTTCACCTTCATGGCCTTTGATAAGAGCCGACTGCCATTGCAAACCCAATTAAGCGAAATTGGGCCAAAATCGTATGGCATTTACCTGGTCCACGCGCCGGTGTTGGAAGTAACCGCCCGCCTGTGCTACCATTTTCTGCCCTGGCTTTTGGGCATTCAGTTGCTATTCCAACCGACATTGATTTTGGCGGGGCTGTTGATCCCCCTGATCTTAATGGGGCTTCTCAATCGCACGCCGGCGCGACGCTATTATCAGTACGTGTTTGGCTAGGCAAAACTGGCCTTGTGCCTGCTTATTCCGGGGCGGCCACAAGGGTCGCCCGAACAATGATGTGATGGTTTGACAATGGAGCGGTAAGTATTCAACCCCCGAAACATAAGGGGCACAGGCAGGCGCAGGTTGAAGCAGAAAAATTCGTGTTCATCTGTGTGAATCTGTGTCCGGACTCAGGGGGCTGAACGATTACAGAGAGAGGAAGTTATGAGCAATATCTTAGTTACCGGTGGGGCCGGGTTTATCGGTTCCCACGTCACCGAAGAACTGGTTAAGCGGGGGCACGCCGTCACGGTGCTGGACGATTTGAGCGGCGGCTTCTTGGATAATGTGATCAAAGGTTCGACCTTTGTCAAAGGCAGCATTGAGGATGTGAACCTGATCAACAATCTCTTTGCCGAACAGAATTTTGATTATGTTTACCACCTGGCCGCGTATGCGGCCGAAGGGCTGAGCCATTTCATCAAGCGTTTCAACTACAACAACAACCTCATCGGCAGCGTCAACCTGATCAACGCTTCCATCAACCATGGGGTGAAGTGCTTTGTTTTCACCTCCTCTATTGCCGTCTATGGCAGCAGCCCGGAACTGCCGATGACGGAGCAGACCCGGCCGCACCCGGAAGATTCTTACGGCATCGCCAAGCTGGCGGTGGAGCAGGAACTCATCGCCTGTCAGGAGATGTTTGGGTTGGATTACATTATCTTCCGGCCGCATAATGTCTATGGCGAACGGCAGAACATCGGCGATAAATACCGCAATGTGGTGGGTATTTTTATGAACCAGATTTTGCAAGGTAAGCCGATGACGGCCTTTGGCGATGGGGAGCAGACCCGCGCCTTTAGCTATATCCGGGATATGTCGCCGATTATGGCGGAGGCGATTGAGACGCCGGAGGCGTATAACCAGGTGTTTAACATCGGGGCCGACCAGCCCTACAGCATCAATCAGTTGGCGCGGGCGATTGCCCAGGCGATGGGGGTGGAACCGGAAATCGCCTATGTCCCGGCGCGGAATGAGGTGGTCCACGCCTATTCGTCGCATGAGAAGGTGCAGCGGGTGTTTGGCGAACGGCCGTTACACACATTAGAAGAAGGTGTGGCCCTGATGGCCGCCTGGGTAAAAGAACACGGCGCCCGCAAAAGCAGCGAATTTGAAAACGTCGAAGTGCGTAAGAACTTCCCGGCAGCCTGGCTATAAAGTAAGAAGAGAATAGAGAGTAGAGATTGGAGATTGGGCCAATCTCCAATCTCTACTCTCTATTCTCTATTCCCAAATCTCCCCTTATGACCGAACCCCTGATCGTCATCATCATTCTCAACACCAACCGGCGCGAGGACACGCTGGCGTGCCTGGCTTCGTTAGCGCAGAGCGACTACGGCAACTACCAGATCATTGTGCTGGACAACGCTTCAACCGATGGCTCGGCCGAAGCGATTCGCGCCGCTTACCCGGAGGTGACGGTACTGCCGCTGAGCGAGAACAAGGGGTATGCGGGCAACAACAACGTGGGCATCGCGGTGGCGCTGGAGCGCGGCGCGGATTGGGTGCTGGTGCTGAATGAGGACACCATCCTGGACCCGGCCTGTTTGCGCGAGATGATAACGGCCGTTCACCCCCACCCCGACGTCGGCATCACCGGCCCGATGGTCTACCACTTTAGCGAACCAACTATCATTCAATCGGCCGGCGGGGCGATGAACCGCAATCTCCACGCCTGGCACACAGCCGAAAACGAACCGGATCAGGGTCAATTTTCCACAGTACGCCCGGTGGAGTGGATTCATGGCTGCGCCATCATGGTCCGGCGCGAACTGTTCGAGCAGCTAGGGATGCTCGATGAGCGCTTCTTCTACTACTGGGAAGAGACAGAGCTATGTCTGCGGGCGCGGCGCGGCGGCTGGCGCATCTTATTCGTCCCAATGGCGAAGCTGTGGCACAAAGGGGTGCAGCTTGATTACAACCCATCGCCCAACGTCACCTACTACAACACGCGCAACCGCTTGCTGATGCTGTCTCGCCATAACGCCCCCTGGCACGCCTGGCTTTACGCCTGGGGCCAATATGCCCGCACCCTGGTTAGCTGGTCGGTCAAGCCGCGCTGGCGGCACATGGGCGAACATCGCGCCGCGATGTGGCAGGGGATACAAGATTTCCAGCAGGGGCGTTGGGGAAAACGGCCGTGAGGCCGCCTGTAAGCCCGTTTGCAACTTTCCCCACGTATCCTCACTCACGAAACACAATACAGAACTGAGATTGGAGATTGGAGATTGAACCGGTCCCCAATCTCTAATCTCTACTCTCTACTCTCCTATCGCTACTCCTCAGATTTACTTTGATAGGCGATCACTCCGATAAACTGGTATGCGCATTCTCTTCCTCTCCGCCTGGTTCCCCTTTCCCACCAACAATGGGTCGAAACTGCGCATCTATAATCTGCTGCGCGCCCTGGCGCAAGAACACAGCATCAGCCTGATTAGTTTTGCCGATCAACCAGGTATTAACCCAGACGCGCCAGAAATACGGCGGCTATGCGCTGAGGTGCATCTGGTCCCGGTGCGCTACTTTGATCCTTCGAGTTTGGCAGCGCGACTGGGGTTTTTTAGCTTAAAACCCCGCTCTGTGGTGGACACCTTCTCGCCGGAGATGGCTGAACGCATTCAGCAAACCTTACGCGCTGGTTCATACGATCTCATTATCGCCTCTCAGACCCGGATGGCCGGGTATGCCCCATACTTTGCGGGGATACCGGCCCTGTTTGAGGAGATGGAGGTCGGCATTATTTATGAGGAATACGCGGCGGCGCAAACCCTGCGCCACCGGCTGCGTTATGGCCTGACCTGGGCCAAGCATCGGCATTATCTGCGTGGGTTGCTGCCGGCGTTTCAGGCCAGCACCGTGGCCTCGGAACAGGAGGCGCAGTTCTTCCGGCAAAATAT
>CAYONK010000086.1:3386-5435 GCA_964405285.1 uncultured Ardenticatenaceae bacterium | reverse complement strand
GCGGATCGAGGTGATCCCGAACTGCCTGGACGTGGCGGCTTGCCGGCCGTTTTTCGCCGAGCCGCAACCGAACACGCTTATTTACACGGGGTCTTTCAGTTATTTCCCAAACCACGAGGCAATGCTCTGGTTTATTGACCAGGTTCTACCCCTGATAGCCGCCGAGGTTCCCGACGTGGCGCTGACCATCACGGGGAATCGGGCAGAACGGCCGTTGCCCCCCTCCCCCCACGTCCATCACATCGGCTTTGTGGACGACGTGCGCCCACACGTAGCCAACGCCTGGATCAGCCTGGCCCCGATCTGGACCGGCGGCGGAACCCGCCTGAAGATTTTAGAAGCGATGGCGCTGCGCACGCCGGTAGTAGCCACCAGCAAAGGGGCTGAAGGGATCGCCGCCGAGCCGGGCCGCCACCTGCTCATCGCCGACACCCCCCAGGCATTTGCCACAGCGGTGCTGCGGCTGTTAGGCGACCCGGCGCTGCGCCGGGCATTGGCAGAGAACGCCCACCAACTGGTCAGCGAGCGGTATGATTGGACGGCCGTTACGCCCCATTTCTTGAATCTGGTAAACTCCATCCCCGATGCGTCTGCTTGATCTCCCCCCCTTGCGCGCTTCGCGCCACTGGTTGCAGGAAAACCGCCTCTTCTGGCAACAGGCGCTGGTCGTCTCTGTTGTCCTGTTCAGCAGTCTGGTGCTGATCGCCCGCATTCCCGGTCGCCTCATCTTCCTGCTTATCGGGTTGCCTGTTGCTTTCGTGGGCGTCAGGCTGCTGCTGCGTTGGCCCCCACTTGGTTTGCTGCTTCTGATTGTCGTCGCGACATTCTTCCCCTCTGAGATCATCCATAACATCGGCGTTACCGCTCTCTTCGTCATCGGCTTAACAGGCATTTGGTTCTTCGACATGCTGGTTGTGAAACGCCAGATAACCTTTGTCACAACGCCCACGTTGCCGCCCTTGTTGCTCTTTTTAGGCGTTACCATCCTCGCCTTTCTCAATGGGCAACTCCCCTGGTATCCAACCCAGCCTGCGCCGCTCGACGCCCAATTAGGCGGCATTTTAATTCTTGCCGTCGTCACCTGCGCCTTCTTGCTGGTCGCCAACCAGGTCAAAGACGAGCGCTGGCTGAAGGCGATGGTGTTTTTGCTGTTGGGAATTGGCGCGGTTTACATGTTTTTGCGCGTGCTGCCGGTGCCGGGCGCGAGGGTGCTTTTAGGGCGCATCTTCACCTTTTACGTCCATTCTGGCAGCATGTTCTGGACCTGGATAGTCGCTATGGCGGCCAGCCAGGCGCTCTTTAACCAACGGCTGGCCCGTCATTGGCGGGCATTGTTGGGTGTCGTCTTGGTCATCACGTTTTATCTGGCGTTGGGCGAAGCGCGTGGTTGGGTTTCAGGCTGGTTTCCGGCGCTGTTGGCCTTCCTTGTTATCCTTTGGCTGGGCGCACCGCGACAAGCGTTGATGCTGGCTTTGCTGGGAACGGCCGTTTTGCTCACCCAAATGGACAACATTGTCGAGAACCTGATCTACGTGGACGATAACGAATACAGCCAGATGACCCGGCTAGAAGCGTGGCGGATTATCGGCGAAATCGTCAAAGTAAGCCCCATTCTTGGCCTCGGTCCGGCCAATTACAGCTATTACACCCAGCTATTTCCCATTTTAGGCTGGTACGTCCAGTTTAACTCCCACAACAACTACGTAGATATCGTTGCCCAAACGGGACTCTTGGGGCTTGTTTTCACGATTTGGTTCATCGTGGAAATCGTTCGCCTGGCCTGGCGGCTGTATCAGGTGACGCCCAGGGGTGGTTTCTTATTTGCTTTTGTGATTGGGTCGTTTGGCGGATTGGTGGCTACGTTTGCGTCCGGGCTGTTGGGCGACTGGTTTTTGCCTTACGTCTACAACGCCACCATTCGGTCGCTGCGCACCAGCATTTTGCCCTGGCTGTTTATGGGGGGATTGGTGGCGGTGGAACAAATCTTACGCGCTAGAAACAATGGTCAATTGCCACCGGTCTATGACCCATCGTCAAGAGACGATGGAC
>CAYONK010000086.1:0-3286 GCA_964405285.1 uncultured Ardenticatenaceae bacterium | reverse complement strand
AGAAACAATGGTCAATTGCCACCGGTCTATGACCCATCGTCAAGAGACGATGGACCATTGACGATTGACCATTGACCATTGACGATTGACGATTGACGATTGACGATTTTTCATGGATCTTTCGATTATTATTGTTAGCTGGAATACGCGGGAGTTGTTGGCGGCTTGTCTGGAATCTGTTTACGCCCATCCGCCGGTAGGGTTTTCCTTTGAGGTGTGGGTGGTAGATAATGATTCTGGCGATGACAGCGCGGCGCTGGTGCGGCAGCGCTTCCCGCAGGTGCGCCTGATTGAGAGTGGGGAGAATCTCGGTTTTGCCGGGGGGAACAACCTGGCGATTGAACAGAGCAACGGCCGTTATCTGCTCCTTCTCAATCCCGACACCAAACTATTGCCGGGCGCGCTCACCGAACTCCTCGTCTTTATGGAAAACAACCCGCGCGCGGGGGGAGCCGGTTCGCGGCTGTTGAACCCGGACCTGAGTTTACAACCTTCTTGTCACCCTTTTCCAACCCTTAGCCGGGAGCTTTCTCGCCTGCTCCACCTCGATTATTTCCCGCCATACTATGGCAGTTATAACATGCACCGCTGGGAAACGGCCGTTCCTCGCCAGGTAGACATCGTGCAAGGCGCATCCTTCATCGTGCGGCGCGCCATCTTAGAAAGGGTCGGGCTGTTAGATGACAGCTACTTCATGTACTCCGAAGAGGTAGATTTGTGCTATCGCATTAACCGGGCCGGTTGGCCGCTCTTTTGGGTTCCCACTTCGCAAGTGATCCACTATGGGGGGCAGAGTACGCGCCAGGCAGCCACCCAAATGTTTATCGAACTCTATCGCGGCAAAGTCATCTACTTCCGCAAAAATCGCGGCGCGGGCGAAGCGACAATCTACAAATGGATTCTCGCCCTGACGGCGCTGCCCCGTTTGCCCCTGCTGCTCATCGGCCGCCTGCTGCCCGGCGACCGCGGCGACGCCGCGCTGCGCCTGGGGCGGCATTATGCCCGGCTACTGAGAGAACTGGGGGGATTGTGAATTGTGAATTGTGAATGATGAATGATGAATGATGAATGATCACCAGCTACCAGCTACCAGCTACCAGCCACCAACGACCATGCGTATTCTTTTCCTTACCCAAATCATCCCTTATCCGCCGAATGCCGGGCCGCGTGTGAAGACGTGGAACGTCTTGCGCTATCTGGTAGGGCGCGGCCACGACGTCACCTTGCTTTCCTACATCCGCCCGGAGGAAGAGCCTTACGTGCCTACGCTGCGCCAGTTGTGCCGCGCCGTTCATACAGTGCCAATCAACCGCTCTCGCCCGGCCGATGCCTATTATTGGTTACGCAGCCACCTGAGCGGACGGCCGTTTCTCATTGAGCGCGACGACTTGAAGCCGATGCGCCAACAGGTGCGCCACCTGCTGGCGACGGAGCCGTTCGACGTGATCCACGCCGACCAGCTCACCATGACCCAATTTGCCTTGGGGGCTGAGGGGATGGGGGGGAAACGGCCGTTTACCCTTTTCGACGCCCACAACGCCACCTGGACCATCTCCGACCGGCTGGCGACCACCGTGCCCGCTCCCCTGCGCCCCATCCTCCGCCTGGAAACCCGGCGCATTCAACGGTACGAAGGGCTGCTCGTCCGCCAATTCGACCACACGATGGTTGTCATCGAGCAAGACCGCGACAATTTATTGGCCGGTGTCCCGACAGCGCAGCGCCCCGCCACGGCGGCGCGCATCAGCGCCATCCCCATTGCCGTAGATACACGCGAACTTCAGCCTGTGCGCCGCCGTCAAAGCCTCAACATTATGACCCTCGGTTCGCTCAACTACCCGCCCAACGCCGACGGCATCCGCTGGTTTTTGCAAGAGGTCTTCCCCCGGATACAACAGCAGATTCCCCAGACCAGGCTCACCCTCATTGGCAAATCACCGCCGGCCGATTTTGTGGAAATGGCCCGGCAGCAGCCGCAGGCTATCCGCGTTACCGGCTATGTGACAGACCTGACCCCGTACATGGAGGAAGCGGCGCTGATGGTTGTGCCGGTGCGCGCCGGTAGTGGGATGCGGGTACGTCTGTTGGAGGCGTTTGCCCGCGCCATGCCGGCCGTCACCACCACCATTGGTCTGGAAGGCATTGAAGCCAATCACGAGGAACACGTCCTGGTGGCCGACACCGCCAGCGACTTCGCCGCCGAGACTGTCCGCCTGCTCCAAGATGAGGCGTTACAAGAGAAACTGGCGCGAAACGGCCGTTCCCTGGCCGAATCCCGCTACGACTGGCAAGTCGCCCTGCGCCAGATGGACGCCGTGTACGGACTGGCAGAAGAAGTGTAGAGTGTAGAGTGTAGAGTGTAGAGGCTCTATCTCTATCTCTACACTCTATCTCTACACTCTGGAAACAACTATGCGTATCATGAAGAACTCTCCCGGCCGGATATTGGCCGCCATCTTGCTGCTCTCCGTGCTGTTGCGCGTGGGGGTGGCGTTGTACATGGGCAACAGCATCGCCCCCCTGCCCGGCGTGGCCGACCAGGAATCGTACCATCACCTGGCGCAGCGGCTGCTGGGCGGCTACGGCTTCACCGTCGGCGAGAATTGGTGGCCGGTGACGCAGGCGGGTGAGCCGACGGCCCATTGGTCTTACCTCTACACCCTCTACGTCACGGCCGTTTACTTCCTTTTTGGCGTCAATCCTCTGGCGGTGCGGCTGATTCAGGCGGTGGTGGTGGGGCTGATGATGCCCTGGCTGGCTTACCGGCTTTCGCTCAAGCTCTTCTCGCCGGGCGTCATTCAGGACCAGCGGGCCGTCGAACGGGAGCATGGGGTGTGGATTGGGTTGGTGGCGGCGGGGATAACGGCCGTTTACATCTACTTCTTCTACTACGCCGGGGCGCTGATGACCGAGAGCTTCTACATCGTCGCCATCCTCTGGAGCGTTGACCTGGCCCTGGGCATCGCCCAGACAGAGCGCCCCCGGCTGGGCCAATGGCTGCTGCTGGGGCTGGCTTTGGGGCTGACGGTGCTGCTGCGCCAGTTGTTCCTGCTCTTTATCCCCTTTTTGCTGGCCTGGCTGTGGTGGGCAAAACGGCCGTTGCTCCTCAAACTGGCCCTGCCCCTGCTGGTTGTCTTTCTGCTGATGCTGCCCTGGATGGTGCGCAACTATCTGGCCTTCGACCAATTCGTCCTGCTGAACACCAATTCCGGCTACGCCTTTTATTGGGGCAATCATCCGATCTACGGCACAAAGTTCATCCCCATCTTGCCGGAGGAGATGGGCA
>CAYONK010000085.1:0-10664 GCA_964405285.1 uncultured Ardenticatenaceae bacterium | reverse complement strand
GGGACTCTGTTTAATGGTGATGTCCTCATACCTGATCTTACACCTGTATAGATACCATTCTTTTATGAAATCTACCTGGCACTACCTTTTCCTGCTGACGGCTTCCGGTTTTTTATTCTATACCACCTTCTTCTCTCCTGTCACCTCAGCTGGAGCCGACCCCCATTTCAGCCTGATCGTCAGCCAATCGTTGCTGGAAAATGGCACGCTGTACGTGGATGCCTACAAAGCAAAAATCCCGGAGCAGTTTGCCGTTTACGAGAGCTTTCAATTGCGGGAATGGCAGGGAAACACCTACTATCGCTACCCGCTAGGCAATTCCATCTTATCTGTGCCCATCGTCTGGCTGGTCAATCGGTTTGCCGGGAAGGATATGCTGGACGTGGCTGATAATCATCAGACACAAAATTTTATCTCCGCGCTGACTGTGGTTGCCGCGCTATGGCTCGTCTATGCGCTCAGCCGCGCCTTTCTCGATAGGTCCTCCAGTCTGGCAGCGGCTCTGCTGTTTGTCGCCGGTAGCAGCTTGATCAGCACGATGGGGACAGCGCTATGGAGTGTCAATTTTCTCATTCTTTTTGAACTGCTCATTCTTTGGCTTCTTGTCCAGTACGAGAGCGACCGGTCCCGCTGGTTTTTCGCGCCGTTTTTGGGTTTGTTGCTTTTTGCCGCATTTTTCACCCGACCAACGGCCGTTCTCTTCATTGCCGTCGTCCTGTTATTTTTGTTTCTACGTCACCGGGCGGCTTTCTGGCCAACGGCCGTTGTTTCTGCCACCTGCCTGCTCGCTTTCATCTTGTTCTCCTGGCAGGTTTACGGGCAATGGTTGCCCCCCTACTACGCCTCAGATAGCTGGATCGATCCGGGGAATGTCCTCCTGGCGCTGTACGGCTTGTTGGTCAGCCCATCGCGCGGCCTTCTTATCTATAACGCCTTCTTTTTGGTGACTTTGGTCGGAAGCATCGCTTATTTCTCGGAACTAAAGCGAAAGCCGCTTTTCTGGTTGGCGCTTATCTGGTTTGGGCTACACCTCTTGCTCGTAGCCAGCACGCGCAACTGGTGGGGCGGCTATTCCTACGGCCCGCGCCTGCTCACCGACTCCTTCCCGGCGCTTTTCCTCATCTCCCTGATGGTCTGGCAGCAAATTCACCAGCGCGCTACCCGGCGAGTTTGCCGGCTGGCGCTCTCTTTGCTTCTCCTGTTGGGCGGTTGGTCGCTGTATCTTAATAGCTATCAGGGGCTATTCAACCTGGAAGCGCTGCGCTGGAATGGGGCGCTGCCGCCGGACGTGGATCGCCATCCGGAAATTGTTTTCCAATGGCGGTATCCCCAATTTTTGGTCAGCAGCGAGATGATCTGCGCCCGAAACCTGGATTACATTCAAGCTATTATCCACCAGGGAACCCCATTGGCGGTGATCGAAGCGGGTGACGTGGTGCAGGCTGATGGGGATCGGTATTACAGGTTTATGGGGAAAACACCGGCTGAGCATCGTAGGGATGAGAGGATTCTGACGAGTGGGGGCACGCTTCATGCCCAAAATCAGCCAAATCAAGCCCTATTTGCCGGTTGGGGGCCAGTTGTTTCCGGAGTCCGTCGCTCGGCTTGTTCAGATGCCCATCTCTTCGTCAGGCTGGGCGAGATAGAACCGACCAAGATGTATCGGCTATCTCTGCTTGTCCAGGCTTATCACGTGAGCGGCGCGGACGTTTTTATCAACGAGGCCGCTGCGGGTCACGTACCTTTGTCGGCGGGGGGTGAAGGGGAAACGGCCGTTCTCCTCGTCCCAGGTTCCTACCTGCAAGCCAATCACGTCAACCACATCCGGTTGCAACTCCCCGCACCCTGGCAACCCCATCAGCAGATTGACCTGAGCGCGTTCTCCCTCGAACCATGAACCCGTCACCAAACTCCCTCATCTTCCTCCACCTTCCCAAAGCGGCCGGGACCACCCTGCATCAGATCATCGAGCGGCAATATCCCGCCGACGCCAGCTACACTTTCGGCGCTTCGGCCACAGACTCTGTCGCCGCATTCAAAGCCTTACCAGAAGAGAAGCGCCACGCTATTCGCGTGTTGAAAGGCCACATGGGGTTTGGCTTGCATACCTACCTGCGGGAACCATACACCTACATCACCTTCGTGCGCCATCCGGTCAGCCGTTACATCTCCTATTACCATCACGTGTTGCGCAGCCCGGTCCATTACCTGTATGAAGAAAAGCGGATGCCGCGTCACATCAGCCTGGAAGCGTTTGTCCGAGGCCAGTTCACTATTGAGCTAAATAATGGGCAAACGCGGTTGTTGGCCGGTGAGGATGGATTGTGGCAGGAAACCCCATTTGGCGAATGGCCGCCTGACATGCTGGCAAGGGCCAAAGCAAACCTGGACGCATTTTTCTCCGTTGTTGGAGTGGCCGAGCGTTTTGACGAAAGCCTGCTCCTGTTGCAACGCCGCCTGGGGTGGCGCAATCTCTTCTATGCGCGGGAAAATGTGGCCCCACAGACAACGGCCGTTCTCCCCCACAACCTCCGCCAGGAAATCGAGCGGCAAAATGAGCTAGACCTGGCGCTGTACCGCTACGCTCAAGATCGTCTGGCAGCCGAACAGCGATCCGAAGGCTTACGTTTTCTCATCCTGCTCCGCGTTTTTTCCTGGCGCAACAAACGTTACCAACAGCGGAAGGCACAACAAACGGTGGAAAGTGGATAACGGCCGTTGTGCCCATAAGTACTCAGGTAACAGGACCATCAGGCAATTGCCCCTGAACTTAGGTCACGATATGCTTAAACGGATAAGCGCAGGCTAAGCAAAATCGCCCATTCATTGTAGCCGCAGCCCAACATCCAGATTTTTTGCTATAGTAACACGATGGCAACTTGTAGCGGAAGGACATCAATGAGTAAATCTACCGGTATCGCATTATTCTTGGGGGGGCTTCTTCTTCTCTTATTCGTCGTTCAGGCACAGGCTGCGCCACCTTGCCAGGGGCCGCTTGGTCCGGCCTGTATGCCCGGTTTCCCCGTCAGCTTACCCGGTGGGGGGCACGTGCGTTACGCCCCAATCGCCCTGGGCGATCTCACCAACAACGGCAAAAACGACATCGTCGTGGGCGACAGCACCGGCCGCATCCACGCCATCAACGGGTCAGGTCAGGTTCTCTGGAGTTACAAAACTGGCGATATGGCCATCGAAGGCAAAGCAGCCATCGGCGATCTCAATGGCAATGGCTTCAACGAGGTCGTCATCGGAGCAGGCAGCACCCACACCCCCAACGCACACGGCGGATTGTACGTCCTGAACCATCAAGGACAGCTCCTGTGTAGCTTCCAAACCAACGATTTCAGCGGCAACGGCTGGCGCGATGGCGTCTACAGCAGCCCCGCCCTGGCCGACATTGACGGCAACGACGGTGGCAAACTGGAAATCGTCTTCGGCAGTTGGGATGCCTACGTCTACGTCTTAAACCATGATTGTTCGCTGGTATGGAAAAAGTTCATGCGCGACACTATCTGGTCTTCGCCCACCATCGCCGACATCAACCGCGATGGTCATCCGGAGATCATCATCGGCGTAGACAGCCACGCGGAACCAGACCTGGTTCCGCCTATCTTCAAAGGTGGCCGTTTAGAAGTGCTGGATCGGCATGGCAACAGCCTGCCAGGCTTCCCCAAGCATTACGATGAGGTAATCTGGTCCTCCCCGGCCGTTGGAGACATCAACGGCGATGGCTACCCGGACATCGTGTTTGGCACAGGCTATTTTTGGGACAATCCGCACTGCGGTCACCCCGATGGCTGCACCCCTGGCCTGACCCATTACATGCACGCCCTGAACCATCAGGGCAACCCACTCCCCGGCTGGCCTATCCCCGTCTCTGATTATATTAAGGCGTCCCCGGCGTTAGCTGATTTGGACAAGGATGGCGTATTGGATGTCGTGGCCAACAGCGGCGGCGACGGAAAAGTATACGCCTGGAAAGGGAATGGCTCACTTCTTCCTGGTTGGCCCGTCGTGCCCCGCACTCCGGCCAGCTGCACCAGCACCGTTAGCATACCCACCCTGGCCTCCCCTGTTGTCGCCGACGTAAATGGCGATGGCAACCTCAATGTGCTGCTTGTCTCCAATTGGGAGATTGTGGTCTGGGGACACAATGGACAACAGTTAACCCGCACCAACGGCTGCAACGAGAATGGTTGGAATCTCTCGACCCCTTATTCTTTGAACTCTACGCCGGCCGTTGGCGACATTGATGGGGATGGCGATTTAGAGGTAATCGTCGGTGGGGCGATGAGTAACAGCGGCTCGCCGGGCGCGGTTTATGCCTGGGACATGGCCGGAGCAGCCAGAGAGGAAGCGCTCCCCTGGCCTACTTTCCGAAAGAACGCCATCAACACCGGCATCTTTTCGACACCCCCTATCCTGGACCTGACAGGCGCTTCTTTTGTGGCGTTGGTCAATGCTGATGCTCGCAGCGACGTTTTCTTCTTCTTTAGCATCGCCAACAGCGGCAGTGGTGAGATCAATTATACGCTGAGCAAAGACGCGACCAACGTAACCGTCACCCCAGCAAGCGGCACGCTATCGGCCGGGGCCAGACATGACGTGATGATCCGGGTTAATACGACCAATTTAACGGCCGTTGGCCGCTACGAATACACCCTGACCCTCATGGCGCGGGATGGGCAAAATAACCCGCTGCCCGGTATGCCCATGACCCTCCCCATCGTCGTCGTCATCGCCGACGAAATCCACAACATATACTTGCCGCTGGTTGCCCGACCATAATGTATCAGGGCGCGGCTGAGGGGATGCGCCGGTAAACGCTGATCTGGCGGTGCGAATCCTGCAATAACTGAATCAGTTGGAAGTGGTCCGCGATGTAATTGCGGACCACTTCTTTTTCTTCCTCCGTCTGGTTGGGAAAGATGAAGTTATCCACCACCAGATACTCGGTCATCGTCAACGTTTCCAACGTCCGAGGCAAGGACATGGTATAAAGAAAATAATGACGCCGGTCGGCGTAATAGCCAGTGACCGGCCCTTCGTGGATCACGGTGATGATGGCATCTTCCGGGGTGGTCTGGCGAAGATAGTCGCCGGTTTCGCGCACAAGGCCATAGTAGTATTGGCTGCGGTAAAGGCGATTGCTGAACATGGGCTGCCACCACGCTTCGGGATTGCGCCACTCCCTGGCGGGAGGAAGTTTGAGCGGGGAGAGGTTCCAGGCGGCGAAGAAGGCCAGCAGGATGACAACGGCCGTTACCACCCTCCGCCTTCGCACCCAATCCCACACCTTATCCCATTCAACCAGATAGCCAATAGCCAACGCCATCAGGGGGATGGTCGCCAGCATGTGGCGCGGTTCTTTCAGACGCACCAGGAGCGAGGCAAGCAAAGCCAACCCGATGTAGAGGAAAAGCAGCCGAACGATTTTGGGCAACGGCCGTTGGAAGAAGAGCCAGTACGCAGGGAGACTCAGGGCCAGGAGAACGGCCGTTGTCCAGCCCCACACGTCTCCCCCCAACGTTTGCAGCCAGGTCAGGAGGATCGTCTGGCTCCGCGCATCCACAATCCCGCCGGTCCCGGCGGCCGAGCCAACCCAGCCGAGAACACCACGCTGGAAGCCCGCAGCATCCAGACGAATCCCCCAGGCCAGCCAAAGCAAAACGGCCCCACCGAACGGCAAGAGCAACCAGAAAGAGCGCGTCAGGCGGTCGCGCCAGTTGCTGCCCGTGCTGAGGGCGTACAGAGCCGCCGCCGCCACAAAGATGACGGCTACTTCTTTGAGCATAACGGCCGTTGCCCCCGCACCCCCCGCCAAAACCAGATAACGCCCCCCGCCCATCTCCGCCTCTCGCGCCAGCCCATAAACCGCCAAAACGACGAAAAACGCCATTGGAACTTCCATCGTCAGAAAATAAGCATAGAGCGCAAAAAAGGCATTCAGCCCCACCAACAGCGCCGCAACCAATGCCGCAGCCGCAGGTTGCGTCCGGCGGACTGTTGCATACGTCAGCAGCAACGTACCGACCGCAAAGGCAGTCGTCACCAGGCGCAATAAAACCAGCTTTTCCCCAAAAACCAGGGTCGAAGCGGTAACCAGGTAAAGATAAAGCGGCGTATGGATAAAATACAAAACCCCCGATGGTCCGATGGATCGCAACGGCAAGCCACTCCGTTGCACGTTTCGGGCAATATCCAAAAACACAGCCTCATCATAATCCGTCACCTGGACGTGGTAAATCAGCGCAGCCTGGAACAAGCAAAAGAGGCCCAACACGACAGCCAGGAACACACCATCAGTTCGTTTCACGCGCATAAATTGCCAGGACAGAGAAAAGATAAATTGCCAAACAGCGGGTAGGGATTGAGGATTGGGGATTAGAGATTGGAGATTTGGTCACTCGCCCCACGCGAATCTCCAATCTCCA
Source organism: uncultured Ardenticatenaceae bacterium (assembly GCA_964405285.1). GTDB lineage: Bacteria > Chloroflexota > Anaerolineae > Promineifilales > Promineifilaceae > Leptovillus. Next base: position 4,230 of record CAYONK010000085.1, on the reverse strand, counting down.
ATCTCCACTGGTCATTTAGGTCACACGCCTTACCGCATCGTCAACGGCAAAAAAACCTGTTGCGGATTGATGATTACCACGCCAGAAGTGACATTGTCCCCTTCATTGCTCTCGGCGATCACTTGCGTACTGTCCACCCTCACCCAATAGCGGTGGACGCCTGGCGACCGGTCGGTCCAGTCCAATTCCACCTTGAACGCGCCCTGGGCGCAGCCATTTAGATCAGGAATCACCACCGAGCCAATCGGGTTCGACAGGGCCTGGTCGGTATAAAACGTGACGGTGAACGGATTCCCGGCATTTGTATTGCCATTGTTATGAACGTCTACGCCAATGGTCACAGTAGCCGTGGTTGACGGGGCGATCACAAAACCGGCGACGTTCAGCGCATTGCGGGCCGTTAGATTGGGGAGTACGCCGGCATTACGCCGTTCCGCCATCTCCTGGCGGAAGGCCACCCCCATGGGGGTATAGCTGGTCAGCGCGGCCGTAGTGAATAGGTTACTGGCCCGGCCGGCGCCATCGTAATACAGCGAAAACCAGAGCGATTGTTGCACCAGACGGTAGTTATCAGCCGGATAACCCAGATTCAGATTAATGCTTTCATTTCCGTCCAGATAATCAAACGTTGCCCGCAAAAAGTTGCTCACCCGCGCCGGATGGAACAGGTTACCAAATTCGTCTTGTAAGAAGTCCGGTTGCCCATCGCCGTCGGTGTCGTCATAGGGGTAGAGCAAGGAGAACTCTGAGAGGATGAGCGGTTTATGCTGCTGCCCGTGCGCTTTCATCCAGTTACGCATGGCTATAATCTGCGCCTTAAAGAAGTTCATGTTGTCGTGATCGGCAAAGCAATAGACGTTGTTGGCCAGATTGCCGCACAGCGCGGCGTTACCGCCGCTCTCCCGCATCCCCAGGGCCGGGTTTGTACCTACGGCAACGCCAGCGATGCCATTGGGAACGCCTTGGGGGTTCACCTCCGGCAAGATGTAGAGGTGCATATTCCAGACATCTACCGGCATTGGCCGGCCATAGAGCCGCAGGTATTCGGCCCAGACCTTATCAAGATACTGCAACCGGCCGGGTGTCACTTGTACCAACGCGGAAATCGCCACTTTGGCCTGGGGATCGCGCTCTTTGATGAAGGTGTACACTTCGTGGTAGGCGCGAGCGTACATCTCCGGCTGCATATCGTCCTGCGCTCCCCCGCCACCAGGACTTGGTCCACGATCCACTTCATTGCCAACAATCCAGAGAGCGCCGGGCTTGTTTGCCAGTTGCGCGCCGAGTCCGGTATTTGTTAAGGAGGGGGACACGGTGTAAGAGTTCAGGTAGGTTGAGCCATCTTTGTTTTGCCTCAGGCGGATGACGGGCACGTATTCAACACCCTCACCCAGGCTGGGAAAGTTGCTTACCGTAAAATTCAGGTACCAGCCAACGCCAAAATCAGGGACCTTCGCTTGCTGTTCGGCAGCAGTAAGGGCCACGCCAAAACGGCAGTTTGGCGACTCTACGGTGAGATCAAACGGTAGTTCGGCGCTTTCTGAACTGGCAGCGGCCGATGACCGATTGGCGGTAAGGGCCAATACGGCAAAAAGAACAAGAGCGCTGATCCCAAGGGTCAGGGCTGGAAATACCCAGTATTTACGGGTTTGTTCACTCATCAACACCTCCAAAGGTTTTGAATTTCTATTGGCCGATCATCTCGTGCTGAGAATAGGGTGGATTGGCGGTTGTGGGTTGCGGTTGTTGCCAAACGGCCGTTAACCGCACCAACCCCGCCGTCGCCACCAACGAATCGGCAATCATCTCGAAAACTTGCTCATAAACCAGGGAAAGGGGGGTTTGCTGCTCATCGGTAACGGCCGTTTGCAGCCGGTACGTCTCTGGCAACAAGGGCAATGCCTCAATCGCGTAACAAATTCGCCCCGGCTGATCGCACACGCCCCGCGCCACATGGCTAGCCCAACTGACGTAAACGCCATCGTCCCGGTAGAGGGCCAGGTTGAACCGAAGATTCTCCAGCGGGCGCAGCGGCGTGAATTGCACTTCAACTGTCATCGCCTCGCCGGTGACAAAGGCCAGCCTGGGTTCTCCAGCCGAATTTAGGAGACGAACGGCCGTTATCTCCACGGACGGCTCCTCCCCACCCAGCCGGGTCGCCAGCTTCTGCCCTTCATTGAAGTGGGCGACATATCGAGGCAGCACATCCGCCGTGCGGCCGGCCAGCCGCACCTGCCCTCGCTCCAGCCAGATAACGTGCGAACACAACTCGTGAATTGTGCCCGCATTGTGGCTGACGATGATGATCGTCACGCCCTGGCGTTTCATCTCATAAATCCGCTGGATGCACTTTTCCTGAAACGCCTGGTCGCCCACCGCCAAAATCTCATCCACAATCAGGATGTCCGGTTGCACATGGATCGCCACGCTGAACCCCAGACGCATATACATGCCAGAGGAATAATGCTTCACCGGCATTTCGATAAAGTCGCCCAACTCCGAAAAGGCCACAATATCGTCGAACTGCCGGTCTACGTCCGCCCGGCTCAACCCCAACAAGGACGCATTGAGATAGATATTCTCGCGCCCCGTCAGGTCAGGATGAAACCCAGCCCCCAATTCCAACAACGCGCTCACCCGGCCCCTGGATTGAACCCGGCCCTCCGTTGGCCGCAAAATGCGGGCCATCAGTTTCAGCGCCGTGCTTTTGCCACTGCCATTTCGCCCCACAATCCCCACACATTGCCCGGCCGTGATATCGAACATCACGTCGCGCAGCGCCCAAAAATGGCGCTCCTGCGCCTCGGCCGTTTTACGCCGAAAAGCAGATGCCATCACTTCCAGGACAGATTGTGGGTTTTCTCGCGTAAAGGTGAACCGTTTGCCCACCTTCTCAAAGCGCACTACAGAATACTCATCACCCATATCAGGTCAGCCTTCGCGACGCAAAGATAGCTTGAATGTCTCGCATTGGGTCATTTTAGCGGAAAACCAGCCCGGAACCAAAAGCACAAGGGTACTAGCGCGCCCAACAAAAAAAGCCAGCCGCGCTTGCGACTGGCCTGGGGTATCTTGATTTGCGAGAGAGGCGATCCTGGCCCGGTTTGCTTTATGGGGTCATGATTGCCGGCAGCCAAAGTTGGGCGGCCGGTTCGACGGCGTTCGTGGCGATCCAATCGGCAAAATTTGCCAGTTGGGTGTAGACACCGTAGCGGTACATTTGCGCGCAGCCCTCGCCCCAACTGACGACGCCAACCTGCACCCAGTTTCCATCTTCTTCTTGGGCGATCATCAGCGGACCGCCGCTGTCGCCTTTGCAGGAATCCAGCCCGCCCTCGTCATACCCGGCGCACAACATATTGGTGGTCACACCGCCATTGTAGGCAGTTGGGCTGTTGCACACTTCCCGCTCGACAACCGGCAACTGCGCCTGCTGTAACGTCTCCGGGTAATGAGGGATGAAAAGGTTGGTATTGCCCCAGCCGGTGACTGTGGCAATGCTGCCGGGATAGGCGAGCATCTCGACCATTTCTGGCGTGGCGACCGGGATAGTTTGTTGGACCGACGGCCGTTCTAAGCGCAACAACGCCAGGTCAGAATCCAGGGTGTTCGGATTAAACGCCGGGTGGACGCGAATCTCCGTTACTGCCAGGCGCTCCCCTTCATTGCTGGTCAGATTGTGCCGCCCCAGGACAACGTGAATGCGCGAGGCGGTAAACCCCTGGGTGCAGTGCGCGGCCGTCAGCACCCATTGCGGCGCGACCAACGTTCCCCCGCAAAATTGGCCCAGGTGGGCGTTTTGGATCGGCGCATGGACCAGGGCGGCCATCCAGGGCCATTGGCCTGGAACGGCCTCTTCGCCACCGATCACTTGTGGTCTGTTCTCTAGCGCGGAAAGTTTTTTGCTTTGGCCGCCCCCCAACAACGCGACAATCAAAAGCAGCAAGGCAATCAGGCACACACGACTTACTACTCTATGACCCAACTGGTTGATCTGACGGTCCATTTTACTCTTGCTAACACTTTATCAATAGGGCATTCATTATACTAGGAATAGCGTACTATTGGCGACTAACAAAACGGATTACGATTGCGTTTTCGCCAATTTCTGCTGAATAGACATTATCAGTAATAAACATTTATCCGCAGATTCACGCAGATTCCACAGATTTTTTCGGGTCTTTCGGATCTCGTGGGGTTTTAAGCGTGTCATGCTGAACGAAGTGAAGC
>CAYONK010000084.1:0-10731 GCA_964405285.1 uncultured Ardenticatenaceae bacterium | reverse complement strand
GGTCGCGCAGCCGTTCCAGGCGGGGATGGGGCTTTTGCCCGACGATGGCCCAGGTGGATAACGGCCGTTCCGCCAAAATACGCGGCCAGACCGCATCGGCAAACCAGAGGGCGGCATCCACATTGGGGCGATAATCCATCTTCCCGCTAAACAGCACGTCAAACGGGATAGGGGCGGCCTCGTCAAGCTGGTATTGGGCCACGTCCAGGCAGTTGGGGATGACCGTGATGGGTGTGGGAGGCTGCGGGGCGAGGGCGAGCAGGGGGGCCATCAGCCGTTCCAGAAGTTGTTTGTCGGTGGCGGAAACGGCCGTTACCCAATCGGCTGTCAGACAGGCCCAACCCTCAAAGCGGCGCAGCCGGTCCACCTGCACCGATGAATAGAGAGCGGCCGGCCAGCGGCGCGGCTGGCGCAAATCCGTCTGCCTGTTGCGCCGCTGCAACTCCGTCTCCGCGTTGTGGTTGTCGAAGAGGAGTTTACTGCCAGGGCTGTGGCGGCGGACGATGTTCATGCAGCGGGCCAGCTCAATCCCCTCCACCTGCACCACGTCGAATGTTTCTTGATGGAGCAAATCGGTCAGTTGGGCGTTGAAAATGGGGCTGTAGAGCCGGTGGGCCATGTCCGGCCGGGGGCTGGTGATGAGTTGGTGCAGCCGTTGGCCCTTGCTGCGCGGCGGCACGGGGACCGTCACCACCCGACGGCACAATTCCCAGAGCGGCGCGTTGGCCTGGGGATCGGCGATCTGGTTTTCTTCGAGGAAGCTGAGCAGGGTGATTTCGTGCCGCGCGGCCAGGCCGCGAATGATGTGGAAGTTGCGCAGGCTGGTCCCTTGTTGTGGTGGGTAGGGCAGTTGGGGGGTGAGGATGAGTAGTTTCATAGAGAGCTAGAGCTAGAGCTAGAGCTAGAGCTAGAGGAAGAGATATTCTCGCTCTAGCTCTAGCTCTGGCTGCTTTGATAGAGGGATAGGGTGGAAACGGCCGTTTTCTGCCAGGTAAATTTCTTCGCCTGCGCCCGGCCTCTGGCGATCATCTCGGCGCGGAGGTCGGAATCGGTCAGGACGTGGGCCAGGGCTTCGGCCCAGGCCAGTTCGTCGTCGGGGTCTAGCAGGATACCCGCGTCCCCAGCCACCTCTGGCAGCGAAGCGCGGTCGCTGACGATAATCGGGCAGCCGCAGTGCATCGCTTCGAGGGCGGGCAGGCCGAAACCTTCGTAGTGCGAAGGCGTCGCCAACAGCGCGGCGGCGTGGTAGAGATGGGCCAACTGCTCATCGGAGACGCCGCTCAGGTGGCGCACCTGATCGCGCAAGTTCAACTCGTCTATCGTGGCGAAGATTTCGTCATAAATCCAACCTTTGCCACCTACCAGGATGAGCGGCGGGTCTAGTGGCGTCTCCTGGCGCAGCCGGTGGTAGGCGCGGAGAAGCATGGGCAGGTTTTTGCGTGGCTCCAACGTGCCAACGAAGAGGATGAAGCCTGAAGGCAGGCCAAATTGTTGCAGGGTGGATTGGATGGCGGAGGGGGGAAACGGCCGTTCATACAACGGATTGGCCGCCAGATGAATGGTCGTCACCTTGTCGGGCGGCACATTCACCTGCTCGATCAGGTCGCGGCGAGTCGCTTCGCTGTCGGCGGCGATGTGGTCGGCGCGTTGGGTGGCCCAGATGATCTGCCCGGCGTAGAAGCGGCGGCTCTCCGCCGTGAGGAATTGGGGATAGAAGATGAAGTTGAGGTCGTGGACGGTGATGATCGTCCGTCGAGCGCCCCAGGCCGGTGGAATAAAATCGGGGCTGTGCAGTACGTCCAGGCGGAAGGGGCGCAGTTCGGCGGCCAGCGCCCAGCGCTCCAGGCGATGATGGCAGGGGGTACGCAGGTTGGCGCGGCGGAAGTTGGCGGTGGGCGGGTTGTGAGAACGGCCGTCGCGCCAGCTATGGAAAACGGTGTAGCGGTTCTCCGCATCAATCTCAGCCAGCGCCGCCAGCAGGTAAAGGGTGTATTGGCTGATCCCCCCCATCCGGTAGTAGGGCAGCCGGGCGTCTATGCCGATGTGCATGAACAGAATTGTAGTAAAGTAAGCCCTCCTCCGCAATCACTCTGTAAAACAGGATTGCGCAAAGAGCGCCTCTTTTGCTATCAGCCGGGGTCAAGTTATAATGCACAGGCGGTCACCGGCCAGATACAAACACAGGCTCAGGCGACTACAGAGGGTATTCATGGCTAAAACAACCGGAACAGTTGACGCACAAGAAATTAAAGATTTACGCCAACAGGTTGAGTGGCAAGATGAAGAGCGCCGCAAGGTCAACCGTAAATTGGCGGAATTAGAACAGCGCTTTACGCTTAAAGAGCGGGAAATCAGCAGCCGCGACCAGCGGATTCAAGATTTGGAGCAGCAAGTGGCAAGCCTCTCCGCCCAACTCGCGCGCATCCCACAAGTGGATGTGCAGTTGGGTAAGTTTAAGGACGAGATTGTGCAAATGATCGAGCAATACGATCAGCGGCGAGTGCAATCTGAGGCGGAAATGGAGGCGCTGCGACGAGTGGAACACGAAAGTAACGTGCGCGAGATCGCCGATGTGCGCAAGGAATTACCGGCCATCCCGCGCTTACAACGGGAGATGGAGATGCGGCAGGCGGAGGAGACCCGGCTGGCGAATTTGATCGGGCAGCAGCAGAACAAGTTAACGGCCGTTGCCAACCGCGTAGACACCTGGGAAAACTCCGTCACTTTTCTCGAAGAGAAAGAAAAGCAAGCCACCCGCAACCTGAGCGAGGTCCAGGCCAAACTGGTAGAGATCAGCAAACGTTGGGGGCCAATCAACGACCGGCTCGACGTATTGGCCGGGGCCAGTAGCCGTCTAGAAAGCAACTTACGCAACCTGACCGAAGCGCAGCAAGAAGTTCGCGAAAGCACCAAAGGCTGGATGGAACAGATCCAGATTGGCGAATACGAGCGCAACCAAAAGCTCGAAGGATGGCGGCTCAAGTTAGAAGAACACGCCAGCACCATAACCCAATTCGCCAAAGAATGGGTCGTCTTTTCCGACCAATACAAAGAGGCCAAGATGGCCGTGCAAACATTGGCCCCCTGGCAGGCGCAAATTGAGCAGCAGCAGCGGGACACAGCCGAACTGCTGCGGGTAGAACACAGCCGCCTGCAAGCCCAATGGGAGAGCTTCTTGCTGGAAAACGACAAAAAATGGCGCACGTTTGAGGTAGAGATCGAACAGCGCTGGGCCGGGCTGAACCGGCAAGGGCGGCAAATTCTGGAGCAAATCACCTTGCTCGAAGAGCAGCTCAGGCAAATTGAGCAAGACAAAGACACCCTCTGGCGGGTCCAAACCGCCCAGGCGGACGCCCTGAAGCAATGGCCGCGCCTCTGGCTGGAAGAGGTGGAGAAAGCGGTCTCGCGTAACCCCAACCGCCGACGCCAACCGGCGTTGGTTCCGGTAAGAGAAGATTAACTAACAATCAACAGTTAACAGTTAACTGTTAACTGTTGATTGTTGATTGTTGACTGTTAACTGGTATGTACGTTATCGGCACGGCAGGGCACGTAGATCATGGCAAATCCACGCTGGTGGAGGCGTTGACGGGGATTGATCCGGATCGGCTGGCGGAGGAAAAGGCGCGGGAGATGACTATTGACCTCGGCTTTGCCTGGTTGACGCTGGGCGATGGGGAAGAGGTAGGGGTGGTGGACGTGCCGGGCCACCGTGATTTCATCGAAAATATGCTGGCGGGGGTGGGCGGCATTGACCTGGCGCTGCTGGTGGTGGCCGCCGACGAAGGAGTAATGCCGCAAACGCGGGAGCATCTGGCGATTTTGGATTTGCTGGAGGCGCGCAGCGGCGTGGTGGCTCTGACCAAAACCGACTTAATTGATGACCCGGACTGGCTGGAGTTGGTGACGCTGGATGTGCATGAGGCGCTGGCGGGCACGGTGTTGGCCGACGCGCCAATTGTGCCGGTGTCGGCGCGGACGGGGGCTGGAGTGGCTGATTTAAAGACGGCGTTGTGGGAGCGGTTAACGGCCGTTTCCCCCCGCCCCGACCTCGCCCGTCCCCGCCTGCCTATTGACCGCGTCTTCAGCCTGAGCGGCTTTGGCACCGTGGTGACGGGAACGCTGTTAGACGGCCGTTTTCGCCTCGGCGACCCCGTTGAAATCCAACCAGCCGGGCTGAAAGGGCGCATTCGCGGCCTGCAAACCCACAAGACCAAACGAGACGTCGTCTTGCCCGGCAGCCGCGTCGCCATCAACATCAGCGGCGTAGACCGGGACGAGGTGCAGCGCGGCGACGTGGTGGCGGCTCCCGGCATCGTCGGTCAGACCATCTTGCTAGACACCGCCTACCGCCATCTGCCAGACGCCCAAAGCCCGCTCAAGCATAACGTCAGCGTGAAACTATTCATCGGCGCGGCCGAAGTGGTCGCCCGCACCCGCATTTTAGGCGCGGCGCAGATCAACCCCGGCGAGACGGGCTGGCTGCAACTGGCCCTTAGCGCGCCGGTGGCGGCGGCGCGCGGCGACCGCTTCATCTTGCGCCGCCCTTCACCGGGGGCGACATTGGGCGGCGGACAGGTATTAGACCCGCACCCCGGCCGACGACACCGCCGCTTCCGCGCCGAAGTGGTGGAGCGCCTCCAGACGTTGGCCCAGGGCACGCCGGCCGATCTGCTCTGGCAGACATTGGCCCGGTTAGAACCCATCACCCAGAACAAACTGTTGGGGCAATCTGGCCTGGAAAGCGAGAACGCCGAGGCCGCTCTGGCCGAGCTAGAGGCTGAGGGGCGGGTCATTCGGTTGGAGCAACAGTTGATGACCCAGGCCGGTTGGCAGCGGTGGGCGGATCGATTGGCGGAAGCGGTGGCGCGGTATCATCAGGATAACCCTTTGCGGCTGGGAATGCCGCGTGAGGAAGGGCGCAGCCGCCTGAAACTCCCCCCAATTGTTTTCAATGCCCTGGTGGAAGAGGCGGCGCAGAATGGGTTGATCGCGGCGGCAGAGACCACGCTGCGCAACCCCCGCCACGAGATTGTGTTCACACCAGGGCAGCAAACGGCCGTTGCCAACCTCCTACGCCAGATGACTGCCAACGGCATTAATTCTCCCAGTGTGAAAGAGTGCAAAACGGCCGTTGGCGACGCCGTTTATTATGCGCTGCTAGACCTGGGACAACTCCGCCAGTTAAACGACGACGTGGTCTACGCCGCGCCGCAGTACGAGCAATACACCCAACAGATCACCAACCATCTGCGGCAGCACGGCCAGATCAACGCCGCCCAGGTACGCGACCTGTTGGGAACCAGTCGCAAATATGCTATTGCTTTGTTAGAGCATCTGGACGACATAAAATTGACAAAGCGTGTCGGTGATGATCGAGTTTTGGTCTGATTCCTGATTGGCCAGCCCAAAACGCTCGTATTTTTGTGAAAAACACGTCAAAAGGGCTTTGCATCCTTTTGGCGCGCCTGGCTCTGCTCTCGACATTCCCGAACAGCCAATGTAAGCTTATCCAGTAAATGATGGAACAAGACGATCTAACCCACGAACTTCACGCGCTACGCCGGCAAAACACCGAGCTTGAGGCAAGGATCGCTCAGTTAAATCGGGTGGAGCAAACGCTCAACGCCATCCTGAAAGGGACGGCCGCGCAAACCGGCGAAGACTTCTTTGCTTCTCTGGTGCAATACCTGGCTGAGGCGCTCCAGGTGAATTATGCTTTTGTTGGCGAGTTGGTCGGACCTGGGAAAGAGTACGTCCAGACGGTGGCATTCTGGCATGTAGATAAATTGGCCGAAAACTTCATTTACCATCTGACCGACACACCCTGCTCCAGCGTCGTGGGTCATGAGGTGCGCCACTACGCCACCAACGTCGCCCAACAATTCCCTAAAGATCCGCTGCTGCAAGAAAAGCAAATCACCTGTTATATTGGCGCGCCAGTGATGGATTCCAGCGGGGAGTCGCTGGGCATCCTCGTGGTGATGGATGATAAAGAGATCGAGTCAGGGGTTGATTTTATCCCGATCATCAACATCTTTGCCGCCCGCGCCGGGATGGAATTGGCCCGCAAACATAGCCTCGACACGCTATCTAACTCAGAAGAACGCTACCGCAACCTGGTCGAACAATCGAACGAGGCAATTTTTCTGGCGTACAAGAATCGGTTTGAGTTTGTCAACGAGCGATTTTGCCAGATGTTTGGCCTGAGCCGGGAGGAGATTCTGGCGGGAAAATTGTCGCTCACCGACATAGCTGCGCCTGAGAGCATTCCACTTTTTCGTGAAAGGCAGCAGAGATGGGCCAAGGGACAGTCCGTACCGGCGCAGTTTGAATTTAGCGCGCAGACGGCTGATGGTCGGGTGCTGCCGGTCGCTGTGTCTGTGTCGTATTTACCTTACCGAGAGGGAACGGCCGTTCAAGGCATCCTTTGGAATCTGGCGCAGCGCAAACAGGCGGAGGCAGAAGAGCGGTCACAGCGCGTACTGGCCATCGCTCTGGCCGAGCAAAACGCGCAGCTCCTTGCCGCCGCCACTCAGCGCACTCAGGAACTCGACTTACTCAACCGCGTCATCTCGGCTGCGGCATCTGGCCTGAGCGAGCTAGAAATCACCCAGGTTGTTTGCCAGGAAATTGCCGCCCATCTTGCTGTTGATCACGTCAGCCTAATGGAAGTGGATGATACGACAACGACTGGGTTTGTCGCTGCGCAGCACATCGCCCCCACCTGTCCATCATTGATCGGCCAGATTTTGCAGCTTTCGCCAAACAGTTCGCTGATACAAGACATCCTCACCAAACGCCGGCCCATCGTCATCGAAGAGGTCAACAGTTACCCAATGGACTCGAAGACAAGAGCGTTGGCGGACATGTATTTCCTCATCACAGTGCTGCTTGTGCCTATTTTCTTGCGCGGAAGGCTGCTGGGGATTATGAGTGTTGGTTCAATGGTGCAGCGCATCTTCAGCGCAGACGAGATTCGCCTGCTGCACACCATCAGTGAAGAGTTGGGACGAATCCTGGAGACAGCCCGACTTTATGATCAATTACGCCATCACGCGGCCGAGCTTGAGGATCGAGTCGCCGAACGCACCAGCGAATTGGCCGAAGCCAACGCTCAACTTCAGGAATTAGACCAGTTAAAGTCCCAATTCGTCTCCGACGTCTCCCATGAGTTACGCACACCAGTGACAAATCTGAAGCTCTATCTCGACCTGTTGGGGCGCAAAGGAGCAACGCTATTACCCAAATACCTGCCCATCTTGCATAAGCAGGCAGAGCGTCTCGGCCAATTGATCGAAGATATACTGGACATCTCCCGCCTGGACATGTGGCGTAAACAGCCCCCAGCTTTTACCCTGGTTGATCTAAACAAGATCACTCAGGACATCATTCACGCCCATCAGCTACGAATAGACGCATCTGGCTTGCGGCTGACGTTCACGCCCTGCCCGGAGATCCCTCCCATCCCGGCTGTCTATAATCAGTTAGCTCAGGTGGTGACGAATCTGTTGGTCAATGCGATCCATTATACGCCGGAAGGGTTTATCAACCTACGGCTTTCACTTTCGGCTAACGGCAAATGGGTTCGTCTGACAGTGGAAGATAGCGGCATCGGCATTTCTGAGAATGATATGGCCTATCTGTTTAATCGTTTCTATCGCGGCCAACATACGCGCCAATCAAATATCCCTGGAACCGGCCTGGGGCTGGCCATTGTTCAAGATATTGTACAATTACATGGGGGGCATATAGAGGTGTTCAGCAAACTGGGGGAGGGTTCTACTTTCACTGTGTATTTGCCGATTCAGCCGATGGATGCTGTAGAGGCTATCTCACCAAATTAGGGTTGATGATGTAGGACCACCAATTGTTTAGGATGCCGTTTGTTTTACCGGTGACGTGGGGTAGGTGGCCCAGCCACCAAAGATGGTGATAGCGCATGTCGCCGTTTCCCCATTCTTCGCCGTTGACTTGCCGCCTGACGCCGTTGAAATTCGGGAAGTTCAACCAATCGTCGCACAGGCTGGAGACGTAACGGCCGTTTCCCCAATCATAATCCCGTTCACTGTTCGGCGCGAAGTGGAGCGTGCCACATTCCGCCTGGCCCGGGTGGCTTTTATCATAACGGGTGAAGCGTTCCCACAAATTCGCCCCGCCTCGTTTGTGGCGATAGACCTCAGTCATGATAGATTCCGCCCGATGGCCTAAATTCTCCAGCATCTCCCCCACGCCACGTTCATAGTTGAAGCCCATCACCACCAGCCGGCGCTGGTAACTGTCATCTATGATCGGCGGCGCATTACACCAAAAAGCGTCCGGTCCGACCATCACAGATTCATAATAACCCGCATAGGGAAAGCCAAACAACCACACTTCATCAATCTGGTTGGCGTTGATCCGCGCCTTCACCCCAAATTTGCTCAGCAAACGGCCATAATCCAGCAAATCCGGATGATGAAAACCGGTGCGCGAGCGCCAGCGGAACAGATACGAATCCGCATCGTAACGGAACCCATCTGCCTTGACAGGAAACTCGTCCGCTTCAATCTGTTCAACAATCTGATATTGGGCATAGCCGAAGCTGGCTGCTTCTACGTCGGCGATGTATTGTTGCGCCAGCGCATGGGGATCGTACCAGCACAGGACTTGGTGGAGACGGCGCTGGCCTTCAAAGGGGATGATCGGGTTGTGGCTGATCAGCAAAACGCGGGGATGGACCGGCTCTGGCCTGTCGGCTGGATGCGTTTTTAGGTGGGGAACGGCCGTTGTTCCCCTCTTACGCCACAGCAACCGTAATTTCTCGCTCAACTTCATGGGCTAATGATACAGCGCAGGGCGATTTTTGGCAGATCAATCGGCGCTTTTCAACACAAATGATGGCCCGCCCTCTTCCATCAGAAAAGGCTGCGCCCGGCGAGCAAAGAGCAACCAGACACAAGCCACAACGAGACCAAGCCAACCGAGAACGGCCGTTACCTCCGACGCCCCCATCCCCCAAGAATCCTGAGCAAAACCAGCAAAAAACGTCGAGATAGACTGCGTCAGCGTCAACAAAGCAAACACCCGGCCGCGAAACTGATCCGGCGTCAACATCTGCAACAGCGCCGCCGAAAACACCCACACAGCCCCCGACCCCACCGTACGCACCAGCGTTCCCCACAAAAACAGCGGCAACGAATCAGCATTCGCCAGCAACAAAATCCCGCCAAACAACAAGCCAAACCCCAGCGAAATCCCACCAAAAATCCGCCGCCTCCGGTCTCCCAACCAGCGACGCAACACAATCGGCCCCAACCCCGTCCCCAAACCACTGACGATATAAATCAACCCTAGCGTCGCCGAGCCGCTATTCTCTATGCGAAATTCTTGCCCAAAAGAAAGACTCTCCAGCGGGAAAACCTGCTCGGCAAACGTAATCTCCAGCACATTGATCCCGCCCCAAACCAACGATCCCATCCCCTTGACCAGAGCAATACCCAAAATAAAGGGCGCGCCCCACAGATAGCGAAAACCATCCACAATGTCCAGCCAACCCGCCTGCGCCAACTCAACAGATTCTCCCCTGGCCGGCAGCGCAATCCGCCCAATGAACCAGGCCGACAATAAAAACGTCAGGCTGTCCAACACAAAAGCCGTCTCGGCCCCAAAGATGGCCGCAACCACCCCTCCCATGAACGCCCCCAACGCCAACATAGTACTCCAGGTCAGGCTGTCTAGCGCATTCGCCGTCACCAGCTCATGGTGGGCCACCACGTTTGCCAACAGTGCGTTGCGCGCCGGCGTAAACAAAGCGCTCAACATAAACTGCGACACCGTCAAAACATAAAACAACCAGATTTGATCCGCCGAACGCACCAACAAGAAGCCCAACACCACCAAAGCCCGCAACACGTCGGAGATGATCAGCAAAGCCCGCCGGTTCATGCGGTCAGCCAACAGCCCCGCCAATGGGCTGAACAAAAACAAAGGCAGAAAACGAGCCAAAAAAAGGTAGCTAATCGCTACCCCGCTGTTCGTCAAAGTTGTCAGTAAGCTGGCGGCTGCCAGCAGATTGAACCAATCACCCAATTGGGAGACGACACTGCCCAGCCACAAAAAGCGATAGTTTCGATTGTTTCGCAGAAGGAGGAGGTATTCACCCATGAGGAGATAACGGCCGTTGGCCCCATGAAACAAAAAAAAGAGATTGGCTACTGACGACCAAAGAATAATCTCCAGTCCTCAATCTCCAATCTCCAATAAAAAAGGCCCCTTGGCAATGACCTACTCTCCCAGGGAGTCACCCCCCAAGTACCATTGGCGCTGGCGAACTTAACTGCCGGGTTCGAGATGGGACCGGGTGTACCCTCGCCGCTCATATCACCAAGAGACCTTCTAAAAAACAAATCAATTTGAAAGGACACTCAAACGAATAAGATAACAGGACAGTTTCCTAACATACATCGTCAAAATTCCGAATTCTCCGTACCATGTGCAACGTAAGCCCTCGACCATTAGTACGGCTTAGCTGAGTACATTACTGCACTTACACTTGCCGCCTATCAAGCTAGTAGTCTCCTAGCGGTCTTACTCCATGACGGATGAGGGATCTAATCTTGAGGCGAGTTTCCCGCTTAGATGCTTTCAGCGGTTATCTCTGCCAGACGTAGCTACCCAGCGATGCACCTGGCGGTACAACTGGCACACTAGAGGTCTGTCCACCCCGGTCCTCTCGTACTAGGGGCAGCT
>CAYONK010000083.1:9737-10813 GCA_964405285.1 uncultured Ardenticatenaceae bacterium | reverse complement strand
ACTCTCTGATCTCTGACAAGGCAGCGCGTCAGGTCACATTCGCTTTGTGAAATTTGTAACGAATAGACTTTTATTATAAGTTAAACCTTTGCTTACACAAGGCTTTTACCAGGTTTCGCTTATTGATTTTGCTTATGGGTTGCATAACCAGAAGCTATAGAAACATGACTAAAATCACTTGTTCTACTTATTGAAATTGTGCAATACTTCACAAATCCGAAGGTTTCCGGCGTGGCCGCCACCAGGCCGCTGCGCCTCTGGAAGAGGTATTATGTTAGACGCACACCAACTCAATGTTTTTCTAACGGCCGCCCAAACCCTCAACTTTACCGTGGCGGCGAAACAGCTTCATATGAGCCAGCCCAGCGTCAGCCAGCACATCCGCGAACTGGAAAACTATTTCGACACCCCTCTTTTCATTCGTGAAGGGCGTCGTATTTTCCTCAGCGATGCTGGTAAGGCGCTCATCCCAATGGCCCAACAATTGGTCAAAGCCTCAGTGCGGATTGAAGAAACCATGCACTCCCTTAGAGCAGAAGTCTATGGCCACCTGATGGTTGGGTGCAGCGCCACCAGCGGCAAATACATTTTGCCCTTCTTGCTGGCCGAGTTCTTGAAGCGCCATCCGAAAGTCGAGGCGACTTGCCACGTCAGCTCCCGCGCCATCTCGCTGCAAATGTTGTGCGATGGTCAGGTGCATCTGGCTGTCGCCAGCGCCAATGATTTTTGCCAGGAAGTGGAGTTCCAAAAGCTCATCTCCGATCCGGTGGTGCTGATTACGCCATTGGGCCATCCTTGGGCCGCGCGTGGGGAAATCGAGCCAGATCAATTGTTAGAAGAGCGGTTCATCATGCGTGAAGAGGGGTCTGGCACCAAGACGGTAGCCGCTCAGGGTTTACAGCGGCTTGGCCTATCCATAGAGAATCTGCCCCGCGTGCTGACCTTGGGGAATTCCGAGGCGATTGCCCTGGGCGTGCAGGAAGGGATTGGCGTGGCGTTTATCACGCAGTCGGTGGTTGATTATCTGGTCTCTGGCCGGGTGGCTATGGTAAAGGTAAAGGGGCTGGAGATGCAAC
>CAYONK010000083.1:0-9727 GCA_964405285.1 uncultured Ardenticatenaceae bacterium | reverse complement strand
CGCTCAGACAGCTTTTTGGGAATATATTCAAGAAAATCGGCAGCAGCGCTCGGTTGAGTTTTTTAACCAGTTAGACGCTGCCAGTTACCGTCAACCGGTCTCTGTTTCGGTGGAGGGAGGTTATTTGTAGCAATGGCTGGAGAAGAATTTACTGGTAAACGAACGAGGCAACTTGCTTTTCTGGCGTTGTCGTTATTATTGGCGGTGGGGCTGTTTATAACGGCCGTTCCCCTCATGGCCCAAGACGCCCCGCCAGAAACCACCGAGACAGACCCCAGGCCAGAGGATTGCGGGGCCTGCCATCTCAACATCCAGGCGCGTTGGCACGACAGCGCCCACGCCCACGCCTATGACGACCCCGTCTTCCAGGAATGGTGGGCCGGGCAAGGCAACCCAGGCGACTGCCTGCTCTGCCACACCACCGGCTTCAACCCGGCAACAGGCCAATTCACCGCCGAGGGCATCACCTGCGAGGCATGTCATGGCGCGGTAAACCCCAACCACCCGCCGGAAGCCATCCCGGTGCGCGGCGACACGGAGTATTGCGGCACCTGCCACACGCCCACCCTCAGCGAATGGCGCCTGAGCAGCCACGGCAATATGGATGTAGGCTGCGTCGCTTGCCACGACCCTCACGATCAGCTCGCCCTCTTCAGTGTGCCGGATGATATGTGCATCAACTGTCATCAGGACAGCATGGAAGATTACCTGGAAGACATTCACATCCAGGAAGGGGTGGGCTGCGTAGATTGCCACATGCTGGTGATCCCGCCGCAAGAGATGCCGGTTGATGGTCTGGTCCCCACCGGCCATCAGTTCACCATCACCCCGGCCACTTGCATCGCCTGCCATACGGATGCGCTGCATTCCGGTTATTCGCTGCCGGGGTGGGAACGGGGGGCAACGGCCGTTCGCCGCGAAATCACCCCCACCCTCACTCTGGAAACACGCCTGACCTCCGTTGTCAGCGAAAACGGCGTCAACCTGCAACAACAGGTCCAGGCCCTCGAAGCAGCCCTGGCCAGCCGCACCATGTCCGTCCTCTTCCAGGGCGGCGTCGTCGGTTTGGTCTTAGGTGGCAGCACTGCCTGGATCGTCGCCCACAACGTCCGTCGCCGCGCCATCGAAGAAGACGACGACCTTGAAGAGACCCACGACAGCGACGAGGAGTAGCCGACCATGCGCGAAGACAGCGAAAAGAAACCAAAAAAGGAAAAGAAAGCGCCCCCTCTGCTCAACCGGCGTGACTTCCTAAAAATCGCCGGAGCCACCGGCGCCGCCCTCGTCTTCACCGAAGTCATCACCTCCGGGCCGCTCTCAGCCGACGCCATCCAGGGCATTGGCGCCCGTCTCCACGCCGGAGAGGGCGACACCGACAACGAATGGCGCATGGCCATAGACCTGGGGCGCTGCATCGGCTGCAACTACTGCGTCTGGGCCTGCCAGGCTGTCAACGACGTGCCCGACGACGACATGCGCTGGAATGTCGGTTTCCCGGAACGCACAGACAACGGCCAGGACTTCTTCATGACTCGCCCCTGTCTCCACTGCGCCGAAGCCCCCTGCGTGCGCGTCTGCCCTGTTGGAGCTACCTGGATTCGGCCCGATGGCATTGTGGACATGGATTATGACCTGTGCATCGGCTGCCGCTACTGCCAAGTCGCCTGCCCCTACGACGCCCGCCGTTTCAACTGGCGCGATTCCCTCAACGACAACCGCTACTCCCCCACCTGGGGATCTTCCGAGGTGGAGCGGCGCAAGCGCGGCGTGGTAGAAAAATGCACCTTCTGCGTCCACCGCATTGATCGCGGCGTGGCGCAAGGGCTGACCCCCGGCGTAGACCCGCAGGCGACGCCTGCCTGCGTCAACGCCTGCCCCGTCGGGGCGCGGGTTTTCGGCAACGCCAAAGACCCAGACAGCCCCATCTCTCGTTTCCTGGCGCAGAACCCCACCTTCCGCCTGCGCGAAGATTTTGGCACGGAACCAAAGGTCCATTACGTCCGGCCGGACAGGAGAGCGTAACATGGCAGATTTTGCAGTCGGCAGTCAGAAAAGACGAAATCACGCACTCCTTTGGTGGCTTTTGTTATTGGGCGCCTGCGTGATCGGTGGGTTGGTTGCGGCTATCCAGGTGATGCTGAACGGCCTGAATGTGACCGGTCTGAGCGACCAGGTTCCCTGGGGTCTTTGGATCACCCATGACCTGTCGGCGATTGCTCTGGGGGCGGGGGCGTTTACCTTTTCGGCCGCCGTCTACTTCTTCCGAATTGAACGGTTGGAGCCGCTGGCTCGGCCGGCCGTCTTCGTTGGCTTCCTGGGCTATACCTCGGCGATGATGGCGTTGGCGCTGGACATCGGCCGGCCGGATCGCTTTTGGCATCCGCTGGTCTATTGGAACGTCCACTCCGTTTTGTGGGAGATTACCTGGTGCGTCATTCTCTACTCAACCGTTTTGATGCTGGAGTTTGTGCCGGTATTGGTGGAAAGCCGCTACTTCGATGGCTGGACGCGCCTCCGCCGTTTTAGCCATGGGCTGCATAAGCTGACCCCGGTCTTCGCCCTCTTTGGCATGGCGCTCTCCCTGCTGCATCAATCTTCTCTTGGAGCGACATACGGCGTATTGAGCGGTCGGGCTATCTGGTTCAAGCCCTCCATGCCCATCATGTTTATCCTCTCCGCAATTGCCGGGGGCATGTCGCTGACGCTGCTGGCGACGATGATCACCGGTCGGTTGCGCGGCAAGCGGCTCATCTCCCTGGAAGTGCAGCGGGAGGTCTCCCGCTTTATTGGCTACGTGCTGCTGGCCTATCTCTACATCAAATTGTGGGACTGGGCGGCGACTACCTATTATAGCTACAGCCCTGGCATCGCCGACGCGCTGGCCCGCTTGCAGGCCACCACGCCCTACACGCTCACCTTCTGGTGGTGGGAGATTGTGTTGGGTGGCGTGATCCCGGCGGCGATTCTGCTCTATCCGCCGCTGCGCCGTAACAGCAACGCGGTGATGGTAGGGTTGGGCCTCATTGTCATGGCGGTGATTGTCAACCGTTGGAATGTGACGCTCTCCGGCCTGGTTGTGCCGCCGGATTGGTCACCGGGGGTAATTGGCAATGTGGTCGCCGTTTCTTACTCCCCAACGGCGATTGAGGTGATGGTCTCTGTGGGGATTCTGGCGTATGCCCTACTGGGCTTTACCCTGGGCGTGAAGTATTTGCCGATTTACGGCCGTTCTAAGAAAAGCCACTAAGTTGGTTAGTTGGTTGGGTTGGTTAACCAACTAACCAATCCAACCAACTCTCCTCACCGAAACCTATCCCGAATCTGCTGAATATGGGCCGGTCGGGTGCGGCAGCAGCCCCCTAGCCCAGACGCCCCCAACTTGCGCCACTCCCGGCTAAACGTGCCAAACTCCGCCGGGACCGATTCCCCCACCCAATGCTTCCGCGCCGGATCATACGTCTCCCCAGAGTTGGGGTAGACGATGATCGGTTTTTGCGTTACCCGGAAGAGAGCGCGGATCAGGTCGGGGATGAAGCGGGGCGGGGTGCAGTTGACGCCAATGGCGGCTACTTGCTCGAATTGGTCCAGGTAAGCGGCGCACTCGGCGAGGGGTGCGCCATCGCTGATGCGCTCCCCGTCGCGGCAGCTAAAGCTGAACCAGGCCATGCGCCCCGGCGTCTCTTGCAGCAGTCTGGCTAACGCTCTGGCCTCGGCGAAGGAGGGCAGGGTCTCACAGGCGAGTAGATCGGCCTCGGTAGCGGCCAACAACTGCCAGCGTTCTTTGTGCCATTCGTAGAGACCGGCCTCGTCGAGGGCGTAGTCGCCCCGGTATTCGGAGCCATCGGCCAGGTAGGCGCCATAGGGACCGATGCTGGCGGCGATTAACGGCCGTTGCCTCTCCACCCGCGCCCCCTCATCCGCCCAAAACTCCTCCCGCGCCCCCGCCGCCAACCGGACAGATAATTGCAGCAGCCGGATCGCTTCCGGCCGGCTCATCCCCTGCCCCATAAAGCCAGGAATCGTCGCCTGGTAGCTGGCGCTGATAGCGCAATCCGCCCCGGCGCGGAAATAAGCCAGATGAACCCGCCGAATCATCTCTGGGGCATCGCGCAGCAGCCGCGCCGACCAGAGCGCGTCGCTCAAGTCGCAGCCCCACGCTTCCAACTCGGTCGCCAGCCCGCCATCGAGGACAAAAGCGCCATTGTGCCGGATGAAGGGGAGAAGGGGGTTTTGCATTGGACTGGAAGAGATTGGAGATTGGAGATTGGAAGTCGCCTGAATCTCCAACCTCCAATCTCCCCTCTCTATCTCACCCCAACTCAATGAGGTGAGACGGCCGTTTTGGAAACAAAATCGGCAGTAGCACAGTCGCATCGTTATTGGCCCAACAGTCCACGAACATGTCGCGCAGTTCTGCCAGGCTGCGATGGCCAAACAATAAGTGCAAAAAGGTCCATTCAGGGAAGGCCGCGTCGCCATCCTCTACGCTTTTCGCTTCATAATCGCCGATCTCAGCCAATTTGCCCCCCTCAAAGCGCAGGGCAAACCGCTGACGATACAGGTTGAGCTTCAGCGTCCCCGTATGCCCGGCCATAAGACTCTCGGCCAGCCGCCGCTCCAAAACCGGCGTGACGTGGCGCAAGAAGCCGGGCAAGTCGGGCACGCGCATATACCAGCAGTAAGGCGAGCGGCTAATGGTCAGTTCGCGCTCCAGAGCGTCGTAGATAGTGTGGTTATCGCCAAAGCGGAAGACAATGTTGCGCATTGGCTTCTCCATCTCGGCGCTGCGCCGGATCGCCTCGCGGGTGAGGTGACGCAGCAAGAAAAGGCCGACAGCCCGCCAGGAATGGCCTGGCGCCACGCCCACCTCGCGCACAAACAACTGGCGCTTCCAGTTGTAGTATTCAGCGTAAGCGACGGGTTGGCCTTCGCCTGTTTCGACGACGTGAAAATAGCGAGCATACGCCGATTCCCGGTGCGCTTCCAGCATTTCATAACGCCACAGCCGCTCGTCGCGCTGCCGGGCCAGCGGGCTAGGGGCGCACATCGTTTGGTACAACTCGGTTAGCAAGGGGATGTCCGCGGCCGTTGCCGGGCGCATCCGGTAGGCTTCCTCGTCCGCGTCGGCCGGTTTTAGCTTGCCATGCAAATCCAGAGGATAGACCCGGCTGCCATCCAGGTTCACCGTCATCTCGTAACCAAACTGCCGGTAATACCAGGGGATGCCGGTGATGCCCTGAACCATCTGCTCTTTGGCGGCGCTCAGGGCGTGGATGATGGCAAATTGGGCGCGGACCAGGCCCCGCCTCCGGTAGGCTTCATCCGTACCCACAAGTTCCGGCCGGCCGACCGCGAAAGGGATGCTATCATACAGCCAGGTCTGGCTGATTAGATTCATGCTAGAGACAATTTTGCCCCCCTCCTTCTCGTCCACCACCAGCGTAAAGTCGTTTGCTTGCGTCGTCGGGTGGCTGCCGCTTAGCAAGTCACGGGTCCAATAGTCCAAGAAAGTTTCTGGCTCGTTCGGATCATCGCTGTGTATCCGCACGTTAAAGGCGGCCAATTCATCGGCATCTTCCGGCGTCGCCCAACGTACTGTCAGGCCATCGCCCAAAGAGAGTGGCAATTGAGGTTTATCGGTCATAAAAAAACTCCTGCGCGGTCAGCCCATGCAACGATAATGGGATTTTCGCGTAAAACAAAATAAATCTGGTCTGCGCCAGAACATAAGATACACATTGGAAAGGGCATTGCTCCTATTGACGGGCAGCCCCTATGTATGTAAAAATCTGCTCAGGTTTTTAATTCTACTCATTAAGGAGACGATCATGGTACTGTCAACCGCTTTATGGCTAATCTTACTACCAACCATAGCATCTGGCATCCTCTTGTTAAAACTCAGCAGCCAGATGGCCCGGCAAAAAAAGCAGAAAGCGCTAGTACCGGTTCGGATTCGTTCATAACGGAGATAATTGGCCTCGATGTTCATCTTTGGCAGCCCCATCTTCTGGCTCCTGGCGCTTCCAGGTCTGGTTTTAGGGCTATTCGCTCAAGCTAGAGTGAAAGGCGCCTTCAACAAATACGCAAAAGTCCGTACCCATCGCAACGTCACCGGGGCGCAGGTTGCTCGCGCTTTATTGGACGCGCAAGGTTTGTACGACGTAAAGATCGAGCGTACCAAAGGTATGTTGAGCGATCATTACGACCCGCGCGGCAAAGTTTTGCGCCTCAGTGAAGCGGTGCATGATCAATCCAGCGTGGCTGCGGCCGGCGTGGCCGCCCACGAGATGGGCCACGCTTTGCAAGACGCCACCAATTACGGGCCGCTCAACTTGCGCAGCGCCCTGGTTCCGGCGGCCAGTTTTGGCAGCAGTCTGGCCCCGATGATCTTCATGGCTGGTCTTCTTTTGGATATGTTTACCGGCAATTCTGGCCTGGGCTATTATATTGCTTTGTTGGGCGTCATCCTGTTCGGCGCGGCCGTTTTCTTCACTCTGGTCACGCTGCCTGTGGAGTTCGATGCCAGCAAGCGGGCCAAGAAATTGCTGGTCAGCAATGGCATCCTTTTTGAGGATGAGATGACAGGCGTTAACAAAGTGCTGGATGCAGCGGCGCTGACGTATGTGGCAGCGGCTGTTGCGGCCATTGGTCAGTTGCTCTATTACGTGGCTATTTTGGCCGGACGTCGTGATTGATCTGTAGAGTCAGTTAGGCGCTGGCAACCACAAAATATCATATAAATTATAGTAGGAAAAGCCCCCCAGCTTGATACGCTGCGGGGGCTTTTTTGTCCTTCCCTCACTTGACAGTCAACCTCCTCTCATGTATAGTATGAACAATTGGAACCGGTTCCATCTCAGAGATTCATGCAGCGCTTGAAAGATGATTGCACGGTATCTGGGTCCAGGGAAAGAGGAGAAGAAAGGTGGCAACCGCAACTATCCGCGACGTGGCGCAGAAAGCGGGCGTAGGCGTCGGAACCGTTTCACGAGTCCTCAACGAAAGCCGTTCTGTTAGTCACGAGACCCGCGACAAAGTTCTGGCAGCCATTACGGAGCTTGATTATTCCCCCAATCCGGCGGCGCGTCGCCTCTCCCGAGGCAAAACGATGGTTGTGGGCGCGCTGGTCCCCTATTTCACCAACCCCTCTGTGGTCCGCCGTTTGCAAGGTGTTGTATCTGTTATCACTGGCAGCCGGTATGATTTGATTTTGTTTGACGTAGAAAGCGCGGAGCGGCGGGATGCCTATCTGCGCAATGTGTTGCGGCGTCAGATGGTGGATGGGTTATTGGTGATTTCGCTGACCCCTACAGATACCGACGTGCTTAACTTGAAGGAGTCGGGTTTGCCGACAGTTTTGGTTGACGCTCAGCATCCGTTGTTGAGCCGCGTTGTCGTGGATAATGTGGCTGGGGGTTATCAGGCGACACGCCATCTGATTGAACTGGGCCACCGGCGCATTGCGTATATCAGCGATTATCTGAATGATCCATTTAATTCGCCGGTGCGTGACCGCTTTATCGGCTACCAGCAAGCATTGGCCGAAGAGGACATCCCGTTTCGCCCGGAGTACCATTTGCAGGGGCCACACGGCCGATTTGAAGCGCGTTGTCTGGCGCAATCTCTGTTTCAACTGGCGGAACCGCCAACGGCCGTTTTTGCTTATAGCGATACACAGGCCATCGGGGTGCTGGAGGCGGCGCGAGATTTAGGCGTCGCGGTACCGCAGCAACTATCCATTGTGGGATTTGACAACATCGAAGCATCCGAGTATTTGCACATCACGACGATTCGTCAGGCGTTGTATGAGTCTGGCGTTCGTGGTTGTGAATTGCTGCTCCGGGTGATGGCCGAGCCATCCAACGGAGCGGAAGAGATTGTATTGCCGACGGAGCTGGTTCGGCGCAGCACCACTGCGCCCCCAGCTTAAATCAAAGAGCGATAGGGGAAAGAGAGCAACGGCCGTTGCCCAACAGCCACGACCCCCCATTTTCCCGAAGGAGGTGAGCATATCGCACGTACCTATTTTTTTTTAGTCCGATCAACCCAAAACAAATTGGTTATCACTCACGAGGAGGATAAGAAAACATGTTAAAACGTAATTTATGGATGATATTGAGCCTCTTGCTGGTCATCGCCTTTGGCCTGGCGGCCTGTGGCGGTGCTGACACACCAGCACCAGCCCCGGCAGAACCGGTTGCTCCGGCAGAACCGGCTGCTCCGGCAGAACCGGCTGCTCCGGTAGAACCGGCTGCGCCCACTGAAATGGCGGAAGTAGACTTCGCCGTGATGCCCGGCGGCGCCCTGGAAGAAGCCCTCACCGGCGCTTTCACCGGGGCAACCGTCACCGTAGACGGCGCTTTTGAAGGCAACGACGTGGATGGCGTGAAGTTCAGAGAATCCATGCGCGCCTTTGAAGAAGCGACCGGTATCCGGGTCAACTACATCGGCAGCAAGGAGTTTGAAGGCTCCATTGCTATCCGCGTCGGCGCGGGCAACGCCCCCGACATCGTGGACTTCCCGCAGCCTGGTCTGTTCGCCGACTTCGTGCGCAGTGGCAACATCGTGCCAGTGACCGACTTCATCTCGGAACAATGGCTGGCGCAGCAATACAACCCCGGTTGGCGCGAATTCAACACCGTTGATGGCGTCGAGGCCGGTTTGATGCACCGCTACTCCGGCAAGAGCCTGGTGTGGTATCCGAAAGCGGCCTGGGATGCGGCCGGCTACGAAATCCCGGAGACCTGGGATGAACTGCTGGCTCTGACCCAAGAGATCGCCGACGATGGCGACACCGCCTGGTGCATCGGCATCGAATCGGGCGCGGCCACTGGCTGGACGGCCACCGACTGGACCGAAGACATGATGCTGCGGACCACCTCCCTGGAGAACTACGACGCCTGGGTGGCTGGCGAACTGCCCTTCGATTCACCGGAAGTAAAGCGGGCGATAGAGACCTGGAGCGAACTGTGGTTCAACGACGCCTACGTGTTTGGCGGCCGTTCTTCCATCGTCTCCACCAGCTTTGGCGATGCCCCGTCCCCGATGTTCCAAGACCCACCGGGCTGCTGGCTGCACCGTCAGGCGAACTTCATCACCAGCTTCTTCCCCGAAGGGACGACCTACGGGGTAGACTACGACTTCTTCTATCTGCCGCCGGTGGATGAGGAATTTGGACGGCCGTTCCTGGTAGCCGGTGACCTGGTTGCCATGTTCAACGACCGGCCCGAAGTCCGCGCCCTGATGGAATACTTCACCACACCGCAGTCGGTGAGCGGCTGGATGGAAGGTGGCGGCGCGATCTCAGCCCACACCACTGCCACCCGC
This sequence comes from uncultured Ardenticatenaceae bacterium, assembly GCA_964405285.1. Taxonomy (GTDB): domain Bacteria; phylum Chloroflexota; class Anaerolineae; order Promineifilales; family Promineifilaceae; genus Leptovillus. The sequence goes on along the minus strand of CAYONK010000083.1, from coordinate 400 downwards.
GAAATGTATGGCACGGACCTGGACTGGGGTGTTTCCTTGCTCGTGGCTGAAGCCACCAGCTTCCGTTTCGACGGTTCCGACCTGATGCCCGGCGAAGTTGGCGCTGGCTCCTTCTGGGAACAGATCTCCAGCTACGTGGCCGGTTCCATTGGTTTGGATCAGGCCATGCGAGAAATTGACGCCTCCTGGCCCGCTGGCGTTAGCGGCGTCACTTCTGTCGCTCCGGCTCCGGTCGTGTCGGATGCTGGCTTTGCCGTGATGCCCGGCGGCGCCCTGGAAGAAGCCCTCACCGGCGCTTTCACCGGGACAACCGTCACCGTAGACGGCGCTTTTGAAGGCAACGATGTGGATGGCGTGAAGTTCAGAGAATCCATGCGCGCCTTTGAAGAAGCGACCGGTA
>CAYONK010000082.1:0-10858 GCA_964405285.1 uncultured Ardenticatenaceae bacterium | reverse complement strand
CTTAGAGGACGAGTTCGTGTTTAACGGCCGTTTCCAGCAAAATTCGTTTCACCTCGTGCGGATCGCTGTCGTAACTCACCCCCACCGGAACCACGACCCGTCCCAACATATTTGACTTGGTAAACGTAGTCAGCTGCGACGTGAGAAAGGTCTCATTAGGCACAATGATCTCAGCGTCTACAGTGCGGATAATGGTGGAGCGGATATTCAACTGCTGCACTGTGCCCACCTGATTATTGATCTCGATTAAGTCGCCTGGCCGCAACGATTGCTCGAACAAAAGCAGAATACCGCTGATAAAGTTGGCGATTACTTGCTGCATTCCAAAACCGACGGCCACCGTCAGGCCAGTACCGATCAAGGCCAGCGAGGTCAGGTCCAGCCCTAACGTGCTGAAAATAACCAGAATACCGACAATGATGATCACGTAACGGCTAATAGCGGTGATGGAATTGGCTACACCGCTGTTGGCCTGAGTGCGCGGCAAGATCACCTTTTGCAGCCCTTCAACCGCAAGCCAGCCCAGCACGTAAAAGACGTATAACCAGAGAATAGAGAGCGCGACGTTCCCTAAGGTGATCCTTGTCCCAAACGAATAGAACAACTCCATGTTGAGGACGCCGCGCAGATCCACAAACTGGTTGAGAAAGACAGCGCCAGGGAGCAGGGTAAACAAAGGCAGCAAAACCCGGTTGCGCAACACCTGCCCGCGCTGCTCAGAAACCCAAAGTTCCAGGAATCCGATCAATACCCTGTATAGCAATATAATCCAAAAGATGATGGTCGAATTCTGCACCAGGCCGGCCGAGAAACCCCATTGGTTAAACAGCGCCACAGCCAATGGGATGAGACCCAGCCCGATCACCGGGAAATAGAGGCTTTTGCCCACCAGCAAGATACGGAACAGGCGGCTGCTGCGCCCTTCACCGACGATAGCGGGGCGAATGGAGGCGAAGCGTGGATATACCCAGGTGCTAATGACGCGATCTAGCAGCCAGGCCAGGAGGATGGTGAAAGCGATAGCGATTAGCTGGCGCTGCACGACCGGCCGGGAAAGCAAAATGATGAGGATGTCAATCTGCTTTATAAGCAGTTCAATTCGCGGATCGTAAATCATAAAATCACCTGAGGGCAGATTCTAGCGGCAGGGCAATGGCAGGTCAGCTTCGGCCACGCTAAAGCCATTGGCTCGATCTACGTTGCTGGTGAACTGACAGGTGGCGGCCAGCGGCTCGGCCTGCCCGGACAAGACGGAACGGTAAAGCTGGTTACCTTGGGAGAGAACGGCCGTTATCTGCGGCACATTTGGCGGCACAAAGGTGTTGTTGGCGCTTTGCAGCATAATGCTCATAAAGGGAGCATTTTCCACATTGACGGCAACGTTCACCGGCACCAGGCGCGTCTGCTCCATAAGATAGGTCTGGTTGCTCGCATTGGTGGCGAAGAAGGCAAAAGAGAGCGCCAACTCTCGCTGTTCCTCGCTCAGGCCGGCCGTGAGGAAAAAGGCGGTCGTGCGCAGCCACGGCCTTGCCGCCCCGCCTGGCCCTGAAGGAAGCTGCGTCACACCCAAGTTCGCCCCGTTCATCTCCTGTTCCAATTCACCGAAGAGCGTCGTTGAACCTACCAGCATCGCTTTCTCACCGGCTAGAAAAGCGGCTTGCAAGGGAGCCGGGTTTTCATCTAACAAAATGTCTGCGCCTGAGTTGGCCTCCAGCAGCCAGGTCAGCCAATCAACAAAACCATTTTCCGCCAGGGCGAGGCGATACTCGTTGCTAAACAGGGTGCTGCCATGCGCTGTCGCGCCCCAGTAAGCGTCTATAAAGCCGGTGGGCAGCGCCGCCCCGATTCCGTTGGCAGCCTGGCGTAAGTCGCTTAGCGTGAGCGGCGGGTCGCTCACGAGGTCGTTGTTTAGGTAAAGGACGTTGAAATCTAGCCAATAAGGTAGCCCATACAACTCTGCCTGGTATTCGACTGTGCCCAAGGCGGTGGGTAGGAAACGCTGCCGGATGTCTGGCGTAATGTAGGCGTTGAGCGGCTGGATGGATTGTGTGGTGACAAATGGGACCAGCCAGTCGCTTGAACCGAGCAGCAGGTCTGGCAGGTTGCCGTCTTCGGCGCCGCTGCGAGGCGTGGTGTAGAGTTCGCGCAAGCGCGCTTCGCTGATTTCTAGGACTACCACTTCAACATTTGGGCAGTTTGTCTGATATTCAGCGACAAAATGGTCCAGCGCGGTGGCCAAACGGCCGTTCCACGGATGCCAGATGCGCAGCAGCCCTTCTGCCTGACAGCGTTCCGGCTGGGCGGCGATGACGGTGAAGCCATACAGGCGGTTCACTTCGTTGGCCAGGGTTTGCGTCGCTTCTGTTACATCCACGGCCCCAGCCAGGGCTGCCCGGTTCAGGTCGTCGGCCAGGGAAACGGCCGTTTCCTTGTGGGCCACGTTGGTGATGGCAACGGCCGTTCGTGCCTGAGCGGCAAACCCGGCTTCGGCCGGATGAAGGCGTGGGTCTACCGGCACAGTCCGGTTCGCCGGAACCCGGCTGATTTCCCGCAACAACGTCGTCGCCTGCGCGGCGTTGGTGAGAAAGGCGCTCAACAGCAGCGCCTGTTCTGTCTGCTGCGGGCGCGAGGCGGGATTGAAGTAGATCGCTTCCACGTTTAGCAGCGGACCGGATGGCCCAACCGGCCCATTGGGCAGAGGGGCTACCGCGACCCTTTCTTCGCCCAGGGCAGCCCGCGCTGCCGGTAAATCGTCCGGGCTGCCGGTGTAATAGGCGGCTTTGCCAGAGAAGAAGAGGGCGCGCAGACTGGCGTTGTCGCGGCTGAGGATCATGCCTGGGCCGCTTTGTGCGCTTTGCATCCAGCGGAGCCAGTTGGCGTACCCGCCTTCGTCGAGGACAACACGGCCGTTATCGTCGAACAAACGGCCGCCAAAGCCTTGAAGGCCCCAGAAAGAGGGCAAGAAATTGGCGTCCATAGCGACGGAACGGCCGTTTGCCGCCTGTGCCAACCATTCATCCAGGTTAGCCGCAGGGGCCTCGACCAGATCGGTATTGAAATACAACGCTATCGGGCGCAAAGAGAGCGGCAATCCATACAGGCTGTCGTCGTAAGTTAGCGTCCTCAGGGCGCGGGAGAAGTAATTTTCTGTCGTCGGGGTAAATGGGCTGATGTTTAGGATAAGCCCCTGGTCGGCCAGCGGCAAAAGCCACTCGCTCGGTCCAATAAAGAGATCAGGCCCTAATCCGAGGCGGGCTGCTTGCTCATACTGGCGCAGCAGATTTTCTGGGGGGACTTGTTGGCTGACAACTGTGACGTTAGGGTGAATCTCGTTGAACTTTTGCAGAACGTTGGCCAGTGTTTCCGCTTCTGTATCCGTCCATCCATGCCAGAGCAGCAGCTTGCCTTTGCTGTCTACAGGGGCGCTGGCGGCAGATTGGCAGCCTACAAGCAAGAGGAAAAAGAGGATAAAGAGCAAAAATGCGGGTGATTTTACTGTTCGGTCCATCATACCTGAGTAATTATAGCAAGTTCAGGTTTATTCGGAAGCGGGTTGTCGGTTGCCGGGCGTTCTCTCAGGATTTGTTGTGGTTGGGGGAAACGGCCGTTTTCCGTTAGCGAATCCATAACCCAGTGTTAACCAGCGCTTAAAGCAGTTCCCCTAAGATCCCAAAGGGTAGATGATTTGCTGGTCAGTAAAAATAACATGGGCAACTGGCTGATATTGTAAAATAGCTAATAGTTGACAGGGGTAAAAGCTGATACTCTACAAATGTGCAACGCTTGGGAAGAGCAATGCACTTCTGTGACCCACACAACGAACGAGTCTTTTCAACAAGTTTGTTTTCGCCAAATGACGCACGATTATACCAAAACAAGGCGCGGTATCGCTGCACGCCTTGGGTTTATGCTGCACGAAAAGGTGTTGTAGACGCTATGATGGATCAATCTGACTTGCCCATAACACAAAAAATACTCGCGGTTGACGACAATGACTACACCATCAAGATCCTTTCCCATGCGCTAACAAAAGCGGGGTATCAGGTGATGACGGCCTCGTCCGGGGAGGCGGCTTTGGCGCTCTTGCAGGAGCAAGGGCTGCCGGACCTGGCTATTGTGGATTATCACATGGCCCCTGGGATGTCTGGTTTTGAGTTTTGCCGGGCAGTGCATCAATTCAGTGATTTGCCGGTGATCATGTTAACGGCCGTTCAAGACGAAGATACTATCGTCACCAGCCTGGAAAACCACGCCGAAGATTTCGTCATCAAACCATTCAGCCCCGCTGTCCTGTTAGCCCGTGTTCACCGCGTTCTTCGCCGTGTTGGCAGCTTTAGCCTGAACGATTCCAACGCCCGCCCCTGCGTGCAAATAGACGAACGATTGGCTATCAACTTCCCCCAACAACAGGCGCTTATTCAGGGTCAACCCGTCGCCCTGACCCCCATCGAGACCAAGCTCCTTTACCTGCTCATCCGGCGCGCCGGCCAACCAGTGGCCACCGAATTCATCTTACGACGCATCTGGCCCCAGGAAATGGCCTTTGAAGACCGACTGCACGTCCACATCCATCGCCTGCGCCGCAAAATAGAAGACAAAGCCCACGCCGCACCGTACATCGTGGCGCGACGCGGGCAAGGATACGTCTTTGTCGCTTCTTAACGCAAGTGGAAGGCAGGCCGCTTGGCTTGCTCCTCTAACTAGCCCTCGCTAATCGTCACCTTCGTCATCACGTCACCCTGGCGGATGGCGTTTACCACCTCCATGCTTCGCGCCTTGCCAAAGACGGTATGCTTCCCATCCAAATGAGGCTGCGGCGCGTGGGTGATGAAGAATTGGCTGCCGTTGGTTCCGGGTCCGGCGTTGGCCATTGAGAGGACGCCGGTTTCGTGCTTGAGCGGGTTGCCCTTGAACTCATCCTCAAAGCGATAACCCGGACCGCCCCGTCCCGTGCCGGTGGGGTCGCCTCCCTGAATCATAAAGTTGCTGATCACCCGGTGGAAACTGACGCCATCGTAGTACCCTTCGTTCGCCAGGAAGACGAAGTTGTTGACTGTCTTCGGCGCGTATTGCGGATAGAGGTCAATGGTGATGGTCCCTTTGTTGGTCTCCATCGTCACCGTATACGATTTAGTCGGATCGATTTGCATCGCCGGGGGGCTGTTCCATTGTTTTGCCATAGGTATACTCCTTTTTCAGGCTAGATTTATGCCAATTGTGGCGTTCCCGGCCGTTCTTGTCAATGCGCCCTGGGGGATAATCAGGCTCCGCTTAACCTGCCCGCCTATTTCAAGATAACTTGGGCAGTGTTATAATGCCACTGTCCATAAAACATATTCCACCCAGAAGAAAGCGCAATGAATAGAGTATCCCCTGAGCTGAAACAGATTTTGGCCACCATTCACGAATTCGTGACAGAAGAGATCATCCCGCTAGAGCCGCTGCTGCTGAACCATGACTATGAGACACTGATGACGCGGCTGGAAGAGAAGCGGCAAAAGGCGAAATCGCTCGGCCTCTGGCTGCCGCAAGTGCCGTTGGAGTATGGCGGCATGGGGCTGTCGCTGGTGGAACACGGTCGCGTCAGTGAAGTTTTAGGCCGCTCGTTGTTGGGCCACTACGTCTTCAACTGCCAGGCTCCCGACGCCGGTAACATGGAAATCCTGATTGAGCATGGCACGCCGGAGCAAAAAGAGCGTTACCTGATGCCGCTGTTAGCCGGGGAAGTTCGTAGCTGCTTCTCTATGACCGAACCGGAAAATCCCGGCTCTAACCCAACCTGGATGAGTACCAAAGCGGAGAAGGAGGGGGATGAGTACGTCATCACCGGCCATAAATGGTTCACGTCCAGCGCCGAAGGAGCCGCCTTCGCCATCGTCATGGCGATCACCAACCCGGACGCGGCGAAGCATCAGCGGGCCAGCCAAATTATTGTGCCGACGGAGACGCCGGGCTTTCGGTTGGTACGGAAAACGTCGGTGATGGGGGAGCGGGGCTTCGGCTGGGCCAGCCATTGCGAAATTATGTATGATGGGGCGCGTGTGCCGCAGGCAAACCGGTTAGGGCCGGAGGGCGCGGGCTTCGCCATCGCCCAGGAGCGGTTGGGGCCGGGGCGCATTCATCATTGTATGCGCTGGATCGGCATTTGCGAACGCGCTTTTGACCTGATGTGTGAGCAGGCGGTAAGGCGGGAGGTGGCCCCGGAACGGCCGTTATCCGACCAACAAACCATCCAAAACTGGGTGGCCGAATCACGCGCCGAAATCAACGCCGCCCGCCTGATGGTGCTGGACGCCGCCCATAAAATAGACCAACAGGGTCAATACGCCGCCCGCGACGAAATCTCGCTGATTAAATTCTACGTGGCCGGGGCGCTGCAAAATGTGTTGGACCGCGCCCTGCAAACGCACGGCGCCCTGGGCATGACCGACGAAACGCCCATCGCCTACTGGTTCCGCCACGAGCGGGCCGCCCGCATCTACGATGGGCCAGATGAGGTGCATAAGCGGGCGGTCGCGGGAAGGATTTTGCGACGGTATCAGTGAGGTTGCAATTAGTCGGGTAGTCGAGTAGTCAGGTAGTCTTGTAGTCTTGTAGTTGGGGGGAGTTGAACGATAAAGATGCAAGTAGAGGCATGGTTTATCAAGAGAGGCACTTTCTTTACAAATTAGCGCTGAATTGTCATGCTGAGCGAAGCGAAGCATCCCGACGACCTCGGATTTTCCAGAAGAATGGGATGCTTCGGAGGACCTCAGCATGACATGGCTATGAAAAATTTGTAAAGGATATTTCGCTCAATTTGAACCATGCCAAATTCCGAAGTTTGATTTATTTGATTGATTTTTGATTTGCTCGAATGCTCGATCCATGATTCGTTGATATGAAGCCAAAAGCCGCGACAGGTGAACAAAAATATGCAAATAGATTATGATCTAGAGGCTGACGCCTTTTACATTCACTTGCGCCCTGGAGAAGTGGATGACACACAGCAAATCAATAAATACGTTTACGTAGACCTGGATGAACAGGGTCAGCCACTTGGACTGGAGATTCTTTTTGCCAGCGACGTATTGGCCGGGCAAGATGCCACCAGTGTCACTTTTAATGTTGGCCGGGTAGCCCAGGCAGTCGGTTGAACAAAGGAAACTTCATGAGTGGGCACACCACCATGAATGATTACGTAACCCAGGTTAGTAACCTGGGCTACATTTACAAAGGAGAAATTTCGATGGCAAACTTTTTGAAGATCGCCCCCTTAAGCAAAGAAGATGTCGGCCGTATCCGTGAATTGGAAGAGGCCATTGGCAAACATATCATGGCCTTTGTCCCTGGCCTGGATGTGGCGGACCTGGATGATGAGCAGGTAGCCCAGGTGCAGGCGCTGGAAGCGGACCTGGGCGTGACGCTGCTGGTCTATGAAGCAGCTTCATAATCGCCTAAAAATCGGCTATAATTAGGCGAAAACGAGTATGTTTCAGCCTATCTATCATGTCACACCTGTTTTGCTAGAGCGGATCAAGCGGATCACTTTGCTTGTCCATGAATTGAATCAACGGCGAGTCTCCGAACCCGTCTTTGCCCAATTACAGACAGAAGCCCGCGCCGCCTCAACTTTTGCTTCGACTGGCATCGAAGGCAACCCACTACCCCTGACCGAAGTGCGCCGCATCCTAAAAAATCGGCCGCCGCAAATCCGCCAGAGCGAGCGGGAAGTCCTCAATTACAACCAGGTTTTATCCGGGTTGAGTCAAATGCCGCCCCCGCCGCTTCATTTAGAGACGTTGCTGGCGGTCCATCGCGGGGTGATGGATGGGCTATTGCCGGAGCATCAAAACGGCCGTTTCCGCCAGGAACCCGTCATCATCCACGATCCACGCAGCCGGGAGGTGGTTTATCTGCCGCCCGATTGGCAAGACGTGCCCGCCCTGATAGCGGACCTGCTCGCCTTCGTCGCCACCAATGAGGACATCCTAGACCCGGTTTTGCTGGCCGGGCTGTGGCACAAGCAGATGGTGATCATTCACCCGTTTATAGATGGCAACGGCCGTTCCACCCGCCTCACCACCACCCTCCTCCTCGCCCGCCTGGGGCTGCGTCTCTTCCACCTGTTCAGCTTCGAGAACTACTATCACCAAAACGTCAGCCGCTACTTCCAGCACGTTGGCCTTTTCGGTGATTACAACGAACTGCACAACGCCCTAGACTTCACCCCCTGGCTAGAATACTTCGCCGAAGGAATTGTGGATGAATTACTCCGGGTAGAAAAACAGATCAGCCTCGTCCAGGCCACGCCAGACACCGACCTCAAACCCTACCACCGACAAATCCTGGCCCACATCGCTGAACATGGCTACATCACCGACAAAGATTACGCCGCCCTCACCGAGCGGGCCAAAGCGACGCGCACCCTCGATTTCAACTATCTCATTGAGTTAGGGCTGCTTACGCGGCATGGGCGCGGCCGCAGCATCCACTATCGCCACGCCTGAGATGGCTTCATGTCAACAAATCAACTTTCAGACACCATCCCGGTCCGACCAGACGAGCGTTTAGATGAAGAACGGTTGGCGGCTTACTTAAACGGCCGTTTCCCCCACACCCACCTCCCCCTCACCGTCCGCCAATTCGGCGGCGGGGCGGCCAACCTCACCAACCTGCTCGACTACGGCGCGGCGCAATACGTCCTGCGCCGCCCGCCCCTCGGACCTGTCGCCAAATCGGCCCACGACATGGCCCGCGAATACCGGGTGTTGTCCACCCTGCACACCGCCTTCCCCTACGCGCCGCAAGCCTACCTCTACTGCGACGATCCGGCCGTCATCGGCGCCGAATTTTTTGTGATGGCCCGGCAGCAAGGCGTCGTGGTGCGCCGGACCCTGCCGCCCGAATACGCCAAGTTGCCCGACGCGCCGCGCCGCATGAGCGAAGCGCTGGTAGACGCCCTGGCCGCCTTACACGCGGTAGATTACGCCGCCATCGGCCTGGGCGACCTGGGCGAGCCGGACGGCTTCATCGCCCGGCAAATCGAAGGCTGGTACAAACGCTGGCACGCGGCCAAAATCGAAGAGGTGGCCGATATGGAGGCCGTCTACCACTGGCTAAACGCCAACCGGCCACCGGCGGCCGGCTATTCGCTCGTCCACAACGATTACAAACTGGACAACGTGATGCTCGATCCGGCCGATCCGGGGCGCGTCGTCGCCATCTTCGATTGGGATATGTGTACCCTGGGCGACCCGCTCAACGACCTGGGCGCATTGCTTTGCTACTGGACAGAGCCAACCGACCCGCCCTATTTACAGGCAATGGCGATGATGCCCACGGGCGACCTGGGCTTTCTGACCCGGCAGGAATTGGTAGAACGGTACGCGCAGAAAAGCGGCCGTTCCGTCAGCCACATCCGCTTTTACCACGCCCTCGGCCTCTTCCGCGTCACCGTCATCATCGCCCAAATTTACATCCGCTACCATCGGGGGCAGACCCAAGACCCGCGCTTCGCCAGCTTCGGGGCGATGGTCCCCCTGATGGCTCGCGCGGCCTGGGAGGCCATCACAAAACCGACATGATCGCTATTTATCTCTTCTTCGTCCATCTGGTGCGCCGTATCCGCATCGGGTTGAAAGAGCCAGCCTTTCGCGGTCTGTTTTACAGCGCGGTGTTGGTTGTCGCCTTTGGCGGCTGGTTTTATCATCGGGTCGAAGGCTGGTCGTGGATTGATTCGTATTATTTCACCATCATCACCCTGACCACCATCGGGTATGGCGATTTTGCGCCGCAAACAGTGTTGGGCAAAATCTTCACCATGCTGTACGTGCTGATCGGATTGGGCATCATCTCCAGCTTTATTTTGATGTTGGCGAGTTTGCCGCGTGAAGAACGGCCGTTCCCCAACAGCAAACACAAACAGGCAAAGAACCAGGAGGGCCAACCATGACCTATCACTCCATCTTCCGCCCGGACCTCTTCGCCGGGCAAACGATCATCGTCAGCGGCGGGGGCAGCGGCATCGGCCGGGCGACAGCCCATGAATTGGCCTCGTTGGGGGCGCATGTGGTCATCGCCGGCCGCAAGCCGGAGAAATTGGAAAAGGTGCGGCAGGAGATTGAGGGGTTGGGCGGGGCAGTAACGGCCGTTACCGCCAACATCAAAATCGAAGCCGACGTCACCGCCCTCTTCGACCAGGTCTTAGCCGAGCGGGGGGCGATTCACGGATTGGTCAACAACGCCGGGGGGCAGTTCGCCAGCCCGGCCGAATTCATCAGCCTGAAGGGATGGACGGCCGTTGTCGAGACCAATCTCACCGGGACCTTCCTCATGTGCCGCGAAGCGTTCAACCGCTATCTGGGGGCGCACGGCGGGGTCATCGTCAACATGCTCATGGAAAACGGCCGTGGCTTCCCCGGCATGGCCCACTCCGCCGCCGCCCGCGCCGGGGTGGAAAACCTCACCAAGACGCTGGCCGTCGAATGGGCGCGCGCCGGCGTGCGGATCAACGCCGTCGCCCCCGGTCTCATCGCCTCCAGCGGCCTGGGCAACTACCCGGAAGCGATGCGGCCGATCATCGAGCAGACCATCCAGGACACCCCGGCCAAACGCATGGGCACAGAGAGCGAAGTGGCGGCCGTCATCACCTTCCTGCTCTCCCCGGCCGCCGCCTACATCAGCGGCGAGACCATCAAAATAGACGGGGCCGGTTCCCTCTGGCGCAAGACCTGGCTCATCGAAAACCACGACAACGCGCCCAAACCGTATGATGGATTTTCAATTGACAATTGACAATTGTCAATTGTCAACGGAGGTTGTATGCAATTTACACATGGCGGCGAACTGGTAGCCCGGCAGTTAAAAGCGCAGGGCG
>CAYONK010000081.1:0-10865 GCA_964405285.1 uncultured Ardenticatenaceae bacterium | reverse complement strand
GCCATGGCGGCCATAGATTACCCCTCTGTCACCTGCCGGGGCAATGCCGGTAAAACGATTTTGTGCTGGCGGGAGGAAACAGTCGCCTCTGCCGGTTCGGCAGCAGGCAAGCGACGCACCCCCCAACCCCAAAGGGCAACCGGGACCGGCAAGACCAACAGTACATGTTCAAAAATACCCAGGATCATCATCGTGGCGACCAGCAAATAACCAACGCTCTCGCCAGGGGCGGCCCCAGGCGCAATGGCGCGGTAGACCAACGCCAGGGAGACGCTAGAAGCGATGATGACAGAGATTGGCAGAAAGAAGTTATTCGCCTGTTTGTTGACGTAGGCGTTGAGATGATGCAGATGGGAGGGCAGGAACTCAATCTTAAAGTTACGCACGCCCAAAAAGACATTCAATCGGGCGCTGGCGTGCATCAGCCACATCGCCAGGAAGATCCAGAGGCCCCAACGGTTCGGGTAGGACCAGGTCAGGGCGAGCAAGAGTAGGGCGAAGGCGATGACGACCAGTTCGTGGTAGAGTCCGGAGCGCAGTGCCAGCCAGAAGCGGCGGCTTTGATTGATGGGCAGCGACTCGTTCGCTTTGGGAGGCGGACCGACGACGTAGCCGAGGTAATAGCTGGCGGTCTGCCAGCCCCAGATGAGCAGCCCGCAGACGAAGGCGAGATAGACGTAACGGGGTTCGGAAAACGGCCGTGTTGCCACCAGCCCCCACATTGAAACGAGCAGCGCCCCGGTGAAGACGGCAAAACAGAGGCGGACCAGGCGGAGAGAACGGCCGTAGACGGCGATAATCACCCCGGTAGTAAACCACCAAAGAAAGATCGCAAAAAGAATCGGCCGGAGGAAGAATAACAGGTCCATCAGTTCGCTACGCGCTGAAAAGGTAAATAATAGCGCACCTGCGCCGCCAAAATGTCGCCTGTCATCCGCATCTGGGCCAACCAGGGGACCGGGGTCATATTTTTGTGCATATATGACTCAAAGGTCAACTGTTGCACGTCCTGGTTGCGGCACATATCGGTAAAGACTTCCATCTGCCGTTCGTTGCCATAACCCCACTTTTGCAGCCAACGCAAGAAGCGGTACATGGTGCGGTACTCCTTCCACCAGTTGCGCTCGTAATGGCGCAGCGCCTGTTCCGAGATGTCCGGCAGCACTTGAATGAGGGTTTCGGCGGCCATTTTGCCGCTCTTCATCGCCCAGTAGATGCCTTCGCCGGACGTGCCAACGACCAACCCGGCCGCATCCCCAATCAGCATCGCCCGTTCATAAGCCAGATGATCACGGGGATGGATGGGCAGGGCGTGGGCCTCTTCCAGAAAGACCTCCCCCCCTTCCAGATCAGCAGCGATGCGCTGTTTGAGGTTGGACAGCAGGCGGCGGGCTTCGGCCGTGTTGCCCGGTCCCGCGCCGCAGCCAACGGCCACGTGGTCCGACTTGGGAAAAACCCAGGCGTACAGGTCCGGGCTGACATCGTGGCCGAGGTAGAGCGCAGCCATGTCTTCCCATTGGGCCATCTTCTCTTGCGGCAGGCGAATGCGCTCCTGGATGGCGATACAGCGCGGCAGACGAGGTAATCCCAACGCCTTCGCCGTTGTGGAATACGCGCCATCTGCGCCGATCACCACTTCGGCATGAAGGCTCTTTTTGGCCTTGCTCTGTTTGTCGCGGTAAGTGGCTACTACCCCGTCTGCCTCAACCTGCAAATCAAGGAGTTGTCCTTCGATTAGTTCTGCCCCATTGTTGATGGCGCGTTGGCGCACATAGGGGTCCAAATCTTCCCGGCAAGCCATCGCTACATAATCGCGGTCGCTTTCATGAACGCCGGTCACTTCAATTTCCGTCATGCGCTTTGTGGGGGAATGGACAACCGTCTTGTGGACCTTTCGTGAAATCAGCGATTGCGGCAGGTCGAATTCGGTGAAGGCGACGGGTGGCAATGCGCCGCCGCAGGGTTTAACCCAGGACAAATCCCTCTCCAGCAAAATGACCGGTAAACCGGCCATTGCCAAGGTATTGGCGGCTGTAGATCCCCCCACCGATGCGCCAACAACAAGAATTGGTTTCAAAGGTCCGTCTCTCCTTCGCTGTGCGCCAGGCTATGGCTGAATGCCGCGCAACCCTATAGCGGCCACCATCATGCCCCAGACATAAAAGCTGACGCCAACCGCGCTGAATTTTAGATGCTGTTCCACCGGTTCTTGCAGGAACGAACGTTGTAAGGGGAGTTGGGCAAAAATAATAGCCAGGATCGCCAACCCCGCTATCCATTGCTGCCAGAAAAGCAGGGCCGCCACCACGCCAATTTGCGCCACATTCATCGTCACAACGATCAGCCAGGCGGAGCGTTTAGGGCCAAGCATAACGGGAATAGAGCGGATGCCGCTGGTCAGATCGCCCTGGATGCTTTTGAAGTCATTGATGCTCATGATGCCATGGGCGCCCAATGAGTAGAGACCCGCGATGAGAACGCTGGAGAAAGTTAGCGAGGCGAAAGCCAGATGGCCAGCCAGCCAGGCCAATCCTTCATAAGAGATCGCTACAAATGTGTTGCCGACCCAGCCGTTGCGTTTTGCCCGCGTCGGCGGAGCGCTGTAGATGACGGCGAATACCAGGCCGATGGCCACGCAGAGCGCGACAGCCTGACCCAGGTAAATTCCTAATACCGTTCCTAGCACCAGGAGGGCAACAGTCGTCACCGTGATCTGTTGTAGGGAGACGCGGCCAGATGGAATCAGGCGGTGCGGCTCGTTGATGGCGTCCACGTCGCGATCAAAGTAGTCGTTGATGATTTGGGAGAACCCGCACAAGACGGGGCCAGCCAGGACCATCCCCAACATGATGCGGCTGACGTCTGGAAAAGAGAGCGTGGTCGCACCGCTGGCGATTGCGCCACATAAGAAAGCCCACATTGGCCCAAACCAGGTGATGGGCTTCATCAGAGCAATTGAGCGCCGCAGAACAGGGAGTTTTGCCAATTGCGTCTGCGCAGTCGAACCGGTTGCTGAGGAGGTGCGCATATATTGACCTTTTTAAACGCTGGCGGATTAAGTGAATCAATCCTGATGAAAGTTATAAACTTATCACCAGGATTGATCCTTACTCAATCCAATGACTGTGCATCATTCCTAGCATCGCTAGAAAACGCTTAACGCCGGGGCTGAAAGAAGCTACTCTTGGCCGGGAACCAGGACGGCCGGCAGACGGGCGGCCGATTCTACCGCGCCGGGCGGACGCACCTGGTTGTAGTGGCATAAGTAGCAGGAAGGCTCTTGATCGTTCATGGATTCTGAATAGGTATTCAGAATGTGCTGGTTCATCTCGAGCATGGTCAGGGCGTAATACTTGGCCGGTTGGTTCCATTCCGGGAAGTAACGGGAGTTGTGGCAATGGGTGCAACCAACGCCGAGGCTATTGGTAAAGTGGTACATAGTGTGCTGGTTGTATTGCACCATATCCAGAGAGACTTCACCGCTTTTCCCAGTGACAAGGAGGACGTCCAGGTCGTCGAGAGGCAGGCGGAAATCATCCGGCAGCCCGTGGGGGTTATCTGGCCAGGCGACGGGGAGTGGATCACCCATGTGGCAGGTGGCGCAGATGATTTGCACACCGGAGGGTTGCTTGTTGTCAACGTCGGCCAGTTGGGTCAGCCAGTTTTGGTTGAGGTCGGCGACCATTTCCAGATGGATAACGGCCGTTGCCTTCCGCTCAGCCACAACATCATCCCCAACCTCTGCGCCTTCAGCGGCAAAATTGTTGAGATTGTGGCAGTAAGTACAGTCAACCTGTAGACCACCGGCCACGTAAGAAGTCATGAAGGTCCAGATCTCCGCCGTCGTCATCCCCGTCAGAACCTTAACATTCTGTGGCTCCGGGTACTGAGCGATATAAGCGGCGATGGCTGCGTTCGATTCTGCGCTGACGTAAGAACCATCAGCGAAGTAGTTGACAAAGACAGAAGGCGGCAATTCCTGCGCAGCGGCCGTTTCCACAATCGTCTTGGTCACAAAGGAAGCCACAACCTGGGTGCCAAACACGATGAGTAAGAGCAGGCCGGCCGCTCCGGTAAGGATAACCCAGGTTGGATTCGGCTTGCGAGTTTTGTTCGGTCTAGGAGTCATCATTCTCTCCTTTTAATCAGGCAGTTGTTTGTCATGATCGTTCCCAGTCAGTAAATTTGGTTAGGGCAACGGCGCGACAATGCCAACGCTCTGCGCCCACATAAACCAATCGGTAATCACTGTGCCGGACAAGAGCAAGCCAATTCCGCCCGTGATGACTGTCAGGCAGGCAAACCACCAGCACCAATCGTGAATGCTCTTAGAATTAACGTTGAACCCCATCGTCCAGCGCCAGAAAAGCTGCGCCCGTTGCGTGCCCGTGCCTTCAGCCATCATCTCTTCAATTTCCCGGTGCGAACCATACTTCGAAGTCGCCACAATCGTAGCCCCGTGCATGGCTAATAACAAGGTAGAGCCAAGCAAGAAGAAGATAGAAAGCATGTGGAAAGGATTGTAGTAGAAGTTGCCGTAGAGGATGCTCACATTGTTGGTCCAATCAAGGACAGCTTTGAAACCTTGTCCGGGCGCTTCTGCCCAATTGCCGATGAACCAGGGGCGAATAAGGTAAGCAACAAAGTAGAAGAAAATAGCTGAGCCAAAGGCTGCTGCCAGGTGGACACTAAGGCCCGCCTTTCTGGCGCGGTCAGCGACACGCGCTGCCCAGGCCAGAATAGCGACGGTAAGCAAGAAGGTGGAAGCCAACCAGGCGCCGCCCTCGTGCCACGGAGCCATACTCAGGCCATATTCCATTGCCGGAGGGTTCACAGACAACACGAAGAACTCGCGGAGTAACATGATCGGATTATAGTTAACCTGATACAAGTACTCTAAAATGATGATGAAAGCGGCCAGCCCTCCCGCAATAACAGCCAGCGCGCCAGCCAGCCCCAGGTGAACCGGGCCAACCTGACCAACGCCAAACAACCGTCTCAAGAAGCCGACTTCCACCGGTTTCTTCAAGGCAGCGCCAAAGAGTCCGGTTCCACCATACTCATAAGCCTCCATGTCCACTGGCTTGCTCTTACGACCTCGGTAGACGACGGCAGCCATCACGCCACTGCCGACAACCAGGCCCAGACCAGCCGCGCCCTGCCATACCGGAATGTTGTCCCAGAAGAGCCAGAAATCTACCCAGTTAAAGACCAGGGTTCCGGAAAGGAAGATACAGAGGTTAGAGAAAAGAACTGCCGCAACCGCCACCCAAAACCCCAGGCGATGGATGCCAACTTCACCAATGCTATAACCCAACAGCCCGCGCCAGAAGCCATCTACGTTATCTTCTTTCACATGCGGCCGGTTCGCCGCGCTCAGAATAGCCGACCCATGCATCGCCAGGATCAGCGTAGAAGCAAAGAGCAGCGAGATGCCAATAGCGTGGAATGGGTTGTAGAAGAAATTGAAATACTGGTACCCAATATTAGAGACCCAGTCCAAATGATGGGTAATGCCAAGCGCGAACCCATTCCCCCAGGCGCCCATCGCTAACGGCCGTAGCCATTGCAACGTAATCCAGGACGTAACCACCGCGCCAAAAGCAATCGGGATTTCATAGCTCATCTCGAGCTTACGAGAAATATCCACCTGTCGCAGCAGCCAGCCCACAAAGGCAATCGTGGCGAACAACACGATCATCTGCCAGAAAAAGCCGGGTTCATTGGGACTCATAAGGCGCAGACCAGCGCTAATCGGCGGCGGATCAATTCGGGCGCGCAAGAGATTCGTAACTCCCTCAACGACCCATGCCTGATACAGATAAAATGCCACGCCGAAGAAGATGCCAACCAGGGAGACAGCGCCAAAAGTGCCCACGTAGAAACGCCCAATCCAGAAATCAAACGGATCAGCGCCGGTCAGAGAGCGCACAAGCGTTTTGCCGGGTTTCTTGTACTGCTGCTCGACAGCCGCAAAAGAAACCATTTCCCCCTCCATCGTCCGCTCAATGGCTGGTCGGTCTTTCTTAAA
This sequence comes from uncultured Ardenticatenaceae bacterium, assembly GCA_964405285.1. GTDB lineage: Bacteria > Chloroflexota > Anaerolineae > Promineifilales > Promineifilaceae > Leptovillus. The sequence continues at coordinate 4,834 of CAYONK010000081.1, read as the reverse complement.
ATCAGATTCTTCCTCGACAACTGATGCGGTTATTATGTTTTTTACCACGGGTTGCCTCGCTTTCCATGAATTCGAACTTCATAGGGCTTCATGGCTGAACTAGCCCTGTTATTGACATGGTTTATGCTGTAACCACCAACTCCCAAAATCATTACCAACAACAACTGTGCTTCTTTCCATACCCAATCGGTGTGGCTGGAAAACCCCAGGCAACCCCAAATACGAGCATGGACACCAACAAGTCTGTATAAAAATTTAGAGAAGGTCACAAAGTTACTTGCCGCTTTCTCCCAACTATCTTAAGAATCGTTCAGAAAAAGAAGAAGTAACCTTATGACCTCCATAAATTTCATATTGAATTGTTCGACGGTACAGCCTGTCTTTTACAACAATAGCTCACCCCAAAACAAACACATGGCGCGTAACGCGCCATGTATCGGCTCTTAGCTGATCCAGTTGTAGGTCGGCGAGCTCAGTACGATGAAGTGAATGAGCAGCGCTACGGCCAGACCCAACAGAATGTACAGATAAACGATGGTACGGAATTCAAACGGGCGTTCTGGACGCTCTTGGTTATCTTGAGACATTAGATTCCTCCTGCTTTATATGTTGGATTTCAAAACAACGGTCTGTAATTTCAACCACGTTAGAACCATGGTTTCCAGAGAAGGACCAGAATATGGGCGATGATGGCGACAACCAGGAAGGCCCAGGAAGACTTCACCACGATGTCATGGACGAACCACTCATCATTGCTGAACAGATTCTTCCAACGTTCCGGAACTTTGTCATTGTTATAATTTGCCATTAGGGTATCTCCTTTTTCAAACTTGAACGGTTAGAACTGATAAAATTGAAACAGCAAGACCCTGTGCCACCCTCTTGCGTCAACAATGCTAAAGCGAAACTTACAAAACCTGTTTCATATTGCAGGCTACAGTTGATTAAAGATGGCACAACGAACTTGTCGTTTCTGTACAAACAATCTTGAGAATTGTTTAATACTCTTCCCGTTTATGGAGACCTAAAGCGCCAAAACACCTGCAGGTAAAGTGTGGGAAATATGCCAGGTGAGGTTGAAGTCGCACATTTAGAGGCTCCGTTTGCCTTGTAAAGTTATGAAACGCTTTACAAAACGTTAATCTAGGATTAATATAACATTAGAATTTAGTATTGTCAACAAATTAATGAATATCTGATCAAATCTGAAACAGGATTTTACCGGTAAAAGTGTGCAATTCTTTACCACTTTTAGTGCAAATGAAAAGCAGGCACAGTCATGAGAAGCATCTCATGCAATTCGGTGGCAACAGGTTCGAGTTTCAATTGTTATAGGACAGGTTAAAATGGATAAGTCATGAACACATCCAAGAAACTGCCGTCGTTCAACTTAAAAGTTGTTATTCAAGAAACAGGGATCAAGCCACATACATTACGCGCTTGGGAAAGGCGTTACGGATTACCACAACCCAAGCGCACGTCGGGGGGCCACCGCTTATATTCACAACGCGACATAGACATTGTTAAATGGCTGATCAACCGGCAAGAGGATGGTTTGACCATCAGTAGAGCGGTCGAATTGTGGACTGCTTTGCAAGAAAAAGGAGAAGACCCTCTTAGCGTCGCTGCCTATCGTTCCGATGATTCGTTTCATGGCGGAGAAACTGGCACGGAGTTAGGAAGTCTGAGACTGAAATGGGTGGAGCATTGTCTCAAGTTTGATGAGGCGGCCGCAGAGAATGTATTGACACAAGCCTTTGCTTTGTTTCCAGTCAAGACTGTTTGCCTGGAGGTGTTACAAAAAGGGCTATCGCGCCTGGGGGATCTCTGGTATGAAAATCGGGCTACCCCGCAACAGGAGCATTTTGCCTCTGCCCTGGCTATCAAGCGTATCATCACACTGTTGGCTGCGGCTCCAGAGCCAACGCGAATCGGCCGGATTCTCATAGCCTGCCCACCTAAAGAGGAACATACTATCTCCTTGCTTCTACTCTTCTTGTTGCTGCGCCATCGTGGCTGGGAAGTGGTTTACCTGGGGGCTAATGTGCCCTTGTTTCGCTTTGAGTCGGCGATAGAGACCATCAAGCCAGATCTTATGATTATGGCAGCACAGCGGCTGCCGACGGCCGCTACCTTATTAGAAACCGCCCGGTTTTTGCAAACAAAAGGGGTCAACCTGGCGTTTGGCGGGCGCATCTTCAACCTTATCCCTGATTTGCACCACCGTGTTCCGGGTCATTTCTTGGGCAATGATCTAGAAGGTGCGGTCTCTGTGGTCTCACAAATTCTGGCGTTTAATCCGGTTACGCCACACGTAAATACGCCACCTGAGGAGTACGACCTGGCCGCGGTGGCTTATCGCCACAAGAGGGCGATGATTGAAACAGAAACGTGGCAGCTATCCACGAACCCTAATATGCCTTATGAATTAATGGATACTACCAATATGCGCTTATCTGAGGCGATCACGGCTGCGCTTAAATTAGGCGAATTGGATTATATCAACGTTGAACTGAATCTGGATCGTCAGATGGTTCGCAATTATGGCATATCGCTCGACTGGCAATGCGCGTATTTTGACGCCTATTATCAGGCTGCGGACAAGCACCTGCCTCAAGATGGCTCGCCTATCGTGAGGTGGCTGCATAAAACGCGCGAGAGCTACTGTACGGCCTGAATGTAACCGGCCCGGAGTAATCAGGCTGCCAATACACCTTAATATAGATGCTATCGGATCCATAGGGGTTGTATTTACGCTTGAGTTTGCCTTATCATTGGGGCTGGCTGAACAGACCGGGAACAGAATATGACGTTCCCGGTCTGTTTGTTTTGATGCTGTATTCGCTCAGACCTCACAGGCTTCTAACAGAATAATCTTCTATCAAAGATGCTTCAAAACCTGCCGATCTTGAGAGGTTGAACGCCTGCTTTACGCTACTGAATTGTTTATTGGCGCTGAGAAGACGAGTTGCATCACCCCGGACTATTGACAATATATTAACACAACCAGTACAATACTATAATATCCCTTAAAGTTGACTGATTTTAGCCAAATATCTTTATAGGTGGAGCCGAGCGAAGGAGAAACTATGTCTGATAAACAGGTGATACACACGCTCAACAGACTGCATCGCATCTGCGTCGCCGGTGAGAGAGGGTTCAACGCGGTGGCCGAGAATGTGAGCAATCGCGGCCTGAAGGTTTTGCTCAAAATGTACGCGCAGCAACGCCACCGCTTTGCCGCTGAACTACAGGTTGAAATCAAGAGGTTGGGGGGCAACGTGGTGCAAGGTCGAAACCTCTTGGGCATGATCCACCGGGGGCGGATTGATATTTTTGCTACGTTGACGATTGGGCCGCTCAATGTGGAGAGAGTGGTGTTGAAGGAAGCGCTTATTGGCGAAAAAGCCGCCTTGCGCTCTTACAAGAAGGTGTTGGATGACGCGGGTTTGCCGGATGAGATAACGGCCGTTATCCACCGCCAATTCACAGAAATCCAAACCACCCACGACCAGGTCGAACGCCTCATCGGCAAACCTGGCGAACGGTTGGTCGTCAGCCTCTTCGCCGAAGAACAAAACGTAACCAAAGCGGCCCAAGACCTCAAAGAGGCCGGTTTCCCCGAAGAGGCCATCGCCACCCTTCCCCTCAACGAAATGACCGACATCTACGAAGGGAAAGGCAGCACCATTGGCGAGACCGTCATTTCCGGCGCCGTGGGCGGCGCGCTCTGGGTCAGTCTCTTAGGCGCGATCAGCGGCCTGCTCATGGTTCTCACGCCAGGTTTAGGCGCCGCAGGCTCCCTCTCGGCAGGCGCTATTTGGGCTTTGGTAACGCTTGGCGGCGCACTCGTCGGCGCGGCGCTTGGCGCCATCCTCGGCTTCTGGATCAGCATCGCCATTCACGAAGAAGACCGTTACCTGTATAATCGAAGCATCAAAGATGGCAGCAAACTGGTGCTGCTGCAAACAAACAGAAGGCGCGCTCCTGAGGCGTCGCAAATCATGCACAACGTTGAGGTTCTCTATAGTACTCAATGAGACTGAAGGCTTTAATCTTTGACGTGGATGGCACAATTGCCAACACCGAGCATCGCGGCCACTTACCAGCCTGCAATGAAGCCTTTGCCACGCTAGGCTACCCGATCAGATGGAGTTGGGAAGAATTCAAAGCGATGCAACCCATCCCCGGCAATGCACTGCGGATGCGAAACTCTCTGCAAGCCTGGGACTTAACCTTGTCAGATGCCGCATTGGACGAGCGCGTTGAGCAGCTCATCAGCCTGAAGAAAAAATTCTACATCGAGAAATACCTGCCAGAATTGCCGCTGCGTGATGGGGTTGTGGAAATCATGCGCGAGGCGCTGCGGAGTGGCGTGCGTCTGGCTGTCGTCTCCATGTCCTACGAAGCGCAAGTGAATGCGCTTCTCGCCCGCCATTTGCCACACATCTATCCCCATCTACGGCCGATTTTGGGCAAAGAGAGCGGCCCTAAAACCGCCCCCGATTCCCCATTGTACAAACGCTGCCTGGCAGAATTAGGCACTTTAGCAAAGGAGACCCTCGTCATCGAGGATTCAGAAGAGGGATTTGAAGCCGCCAAGCGAGCCGGCTTGCCCTGCGCGGTGATGTATAACGACTACACCTTTGGCAAAAGTTTCGCCGGGGCGCAATTGGTGGCGCGCAGTCTGGCTTTCTTCTCCCTGGCGCAGCTAGAAGCGCTCTGCCTGCCAGAATAACCCGTCAATGACCAACTCTTTTTTGAAAGCAGCGCGGCTATCTTGAGTTTAGAGCCGAATCATGTCACAGACGGCTTTAGCAATTGATAAACAGGT
>CAYONK010000080.1:8595-10903 GCA_964405285.1 uncultured Ardenticatenaceae bacterium | reverse complement strand
GGGTGAGTGCGAGATGGGGTACGCGGGTGTTGTGGCAGTTGGGGTAGGTGTGGTTTCCGTTGCTGCCGTTGCGTTGCGCTTTGGCCCGTTCCGCGCTCTCTAACCCGGCGAAGGCTTCAATCTCTTGCCGGTCGCTGAGGATGCTTTCCAGTTTGCCGTCTACCATCTGAATCACCCGGTCTACGTAGCGGCACATCCGCAGATCGTGCGTCACCATGATGCCGATGCGGTTTTGTTCGTGGATCAGTTCGGCGAAGGTTTCCACCACCTGATAGGCCAGAGCGGTGTCCAGGCTGGCGGTTGGCTCGTCGGCCAGCACCAGGTCGGGGTCGTGGATGAGGGAGCGGGCGATGGCGACGCGCTGTTTCTGGCCGCCGGAAAGCTGGGAGGGCAGGTTGTGCAGCCGTTCGCCCAGGCCGAGCCGTTCCAGCAGTTCGATGGCGCGGTCGCGGCCTTGTTTGTCGTAACGGCCGTTTAGCCGCAGCATCAACTCCACATTCTCCTGCACATTCAAGAAGGGGACCAGGTTGTTGGATTGGAAGGTGAAGCCGATTTTACGCCGCCGAAAAGCGGTAAGCTGAGCCTCGCTCATCTGGCTGATCTCTTCGCCGCCCAGGAGAATCTGGCCGCTGGTGGGGGAGAGCAATCCGGCGATCATCGCCAACATACTCGTCTTGCCAGACCCGCTAGGGCCGACCAGGGCGACAAATTCGCCGGGGTTCAGTTCGATGGAGACGTTGTCAACGGCCGTTATCTTCGACTCGTCAACCTGATATTCTTTCGTGATATTGTTTGTTTTAAGCGTAGATTTCATCTTTTTCTGCCCCTTACCTTGTTACGAAGCCAGCCCTAAGGCGCGCAGCGGCTCCACGCTGATCAAAAAGCGAATAGAAACCAGCCCCCCAATCGGGCCAATGATGAGCAGAGTGAGGATGGCGATGATGACCTGCTGCCCGGCGAAGATGATCGGGATGTTGGCGGGCAGCGCCAGCGCCAGAAGGAAAGTCGCCAGACCGCCCAACAGCACGCCGAGGACGTTGGTGCTGACAATTTGCGCCGTCGCCGCCAACGCGACCAGGGGATTGGACGCGCCCAACGCCTTCAACATGCCCACCTGCCCCACCTTTTGCAGCGTCTGAATCTGGAAAAAGCCGCCCACGACCAGCACGCCAATCAGCAGGGTGAAGATGCGCTGGGTATTCAGGGTGCTTTGCTGCTCCGTGTAGCCGGGGGCGCTTTCATAGGCTGTTACTACGTCTACCGCTTCAATGTTGCTCACCTGGCTTTGCAGCCGCTCGATCATCAACGCTTCCTCGGCCGGGTTTTTCAGTTTGACGTTGACGATGTTGTAGACCAGATCGGTCTGAACGCCAGCCACCACCGGCTTGGAGCGGATGTCGTCCCAGACGAAGAGGGGGACGAAGATGGCTGGTTGGAAGAAGTATTGTTGGCTGCTGGTGATGCCGACGATGGTGACGTTGTAAAGCTGTTCGATGGCTCCTTGCGTGGCCTTTATGGTGAGCGTGTCGCCAATGCCCAGGCCGGTTTGCTGGGCCATCCGCCGGTCTATGATCGCTTCGGTGGCGCGCAGGCTGGTGAGCTGACGGCCGTCTAGCGCGGCAGGTTCACCCGGACGCCCAGGCTCCACCCCCACCAATGAATAGGAGACCGGCGATTCGGTGGTATCCTGTCCCGGATATTGGACGAAGGCACTGCTGATGCCGATGGCCCCGGCGTCGGCGACGCCTTCAACGCGGCGGATGCTGTTGGCGGTGGAGCGGCCGAGTTGGCTGGCGGCGACGTTGAGGTTGGCCTGCTCCTGGTAAACGACCAGTTCTCCTTCTAATTTGCTGAGAAGTTCTTTGTTGGCGGTCGCCAGCCCTTCGCCCAGACCGGCCAGGAAAATGACCAGCAAGGTGATGAGGGCGATGACCATGCTCACCAGGAAAAACCGTCCCCGGTTGCGCCATAATTCTTTGAATGCCAGGTAAAAGGCGACTTTTGCGCTCATACACTCTACTCCCCGGCGCAAGGTGTGTTTGATTTGCGCCTCGATGAGGGTAGATTAGCATCATGTATAACTTTTGTCAAATAATAGCTGTGCATAATATGGATAAACTGCGCAAACAGACAAAAAGAGACCTTTCCCGTTCCCGTTAATTGTTGGCTGTTGACTGTTAGAAAACGGCCGTTTGCCCACACCATTCACGCTGGCGGAAACGGCCGTTCTCCTCCCCTTCCCCCTTGCGAAAACGGCCGTTTCCCCCTAAACTCCCCTCCTACCATTCACCATTCATCATTCATCATT
>CAYONK010000080.1:0-8495 GCA_964405285.1 uncultured Ardenticatenaceae bacterium | reverse complement strand
ACCATTCACCATTCTCCCAGGAGACCCATCATGATCGCAGGCATGGACTTCGGCACAACCAACTCCGGCATGGCGCTCTACAACGGCCGTTCCGTCAACGTCCTCCCCCTCGACCCCAGCAACGCCAACCCGCGCGTCCTGCCGACGGCCCTCTACGTCAGCAACGAGCAGGCCATCACCATCGGCCGGGCGGCCATTGACCGCTACTACGCCGACAACATCGGCCGGCCGGTCAAGCTGCGCAAAGTGTGGATCGGCGAATTGGAAGTCTACGCCGAGGATATGTATTACGTCACCGACGCCTACGCCTTCGTAGATGTGCTGTCGCCGGGGCGGCTCTTCCTCTCCGTCAAGAGCAGCCTGCGCGATGAGAGCTATGCCGGGACGGTGGTGGGGCAGTTTTACTACTCGTTGGAGAATTTGGTGGCGCTCTATTTAACGGCCGCCAAAGTCCGCGCCGAAAAACTGCTCGGCCATGAACTGCGCCAAATCGTCCTGGGGCGGCCGGTCCACTTCGCCAAAGACCCGGAACATGACCGCCTGGCCCAGGCCCGCCTGCTGCAAGCCGCCTTCCGCGCTGGCTACGAAAAAGTCTATTTCCAATACGAACCTATCGCCGCCGCCTACAGCTACGAGACCACCCTCGACCGGCCGCAAAACGCCCTCATCTTCGACTTTGGCGGCGGCACGCTAGACATCACCATCATGCGCCTGGGGGATCCGGCCGACCGGCGCGTCCTGGCGACTGGCGGTATTCCCATCGCTGGCGACGTTTTCGACCAAAAGCTGGTGCGGGCCAAGCTGCCGCGCCACTTCGGCGAAGGCAGCGTCTACGGCGACCGCCACAAGGCGCTGACCACGCCCAAATGGATTTATGACTCCTTCTCCGATTGGCAGCTTTTGTTGGAATTGCAAACGGCGGAAAACCGGCAAATTCTGGAGGAAATCGCCCGCGCCTCGCGCCATCGCTACCAGTTTGACATGCTCCTCAGCCTGGTTTCCAGCAACTACGGCCTGAAAATGTTCGACGTGGTAGAGGAGAGCAAAAAGCGGCTGTCGGAAAAGCGCGGCGCGGAGATTTTGCTCGAAGGGCCGGGCTTTCAGGTGCGCGAATTTGTCACCCGCAGCGAGTTCGAGGGCATCATCCGCGCCGAAATCCGGGCGATTGAGGATCGGCTGTTGGAGACGTTGGCCGCCTCTGGCCTGCAAGCGGCGCAGATTGACGCCGTGATCCGCACCGGCGGCTCCTCGCAAATCCCGGCCTTTAACGAGATGTTGGGTCGCCATTTTGGCCCGGAGAAGGTGCTGGCGATTGATACCTTTAGCAGCGTCACGGCCGGTTTGGGGGTGTTGGCGCATGGCATCGTCCAGGGCGACATCGAGGCGCGGGGGTATACGCCGGACGAGGTGAAGCCGCCCAAGTCAACCCAGGAGCCGAAAGTCAGCCCGATCAATCTGGAACTGCTCCAGCGGCGAATTGTGCTGGAGGAGGGGGGAGAGGGGGAAACGGCCGTTCTCTCCCCCCAAGCCCCTCTCTTGGTCTTGTTGGCGGCTGGGGCGGTAACGGCCGTTTCATTACAAAGCGACAAAGGGACGGAAGGCACAAAGGAAGCGCTGGGGCGGCTGGCCGAATGGGGCGTCGCCGGGTTGGTGACGGGGGCGTTGCGCGCCGGGCTGGACGAGCCGCTGCTGCTCATCACCACCCATTACCGCTTCCTCCTGCTCACCCCGCGCCAACTGAGCGAAGCGCAGCGACTTGGTCTGGCGTTGGGCGATTTACATAAATTGGAGCGCGGCGAACAGGTTTGCGCCCTCGCTTCCTGGGCGACCATCAGCCAGAAAGCCAAATTGCTCCTGGTGACGAGCAGCGGGCTGGCCCGGCCTTACCCGGTCAACATCCTGGCGAGCAACATTCAGGCCCCCGTGCCGTTCAAGTTTGATCATGCGTTGGATGGCGTGGTGGTGGCGGCGCTGGGCGCGGATGGGGCGGAGGAGGTGGTCATTGTCACGCAGGGCGGTAAGGCGACGCGCTGGTCGCTGGCCCACCTGCGCGGCTCCGGCACGCAGGCCATCAACCTGGACGCCGCCGACCGGGTCCACAGCGCCTTGCTCGCCCACCCGGACGATTCGTTGCTGCTGCTGACGACCGATGGCTACGGCCGTCGCCTGCGGCCGAATTGGATACCTGCCCCGGAACGACCGAATCAGAAGGGGAAATCGTTGGTAGCGAGGCGAGGGGGCGTGGGGGGAACGGCCGTTCCCACCCCAAACCAATCCCTCTACGCCATCACCACCGCCCGGCTCCTGCCGCTAGACAGTGGACCGCTCCCGCTCGAAGACAGCAGCAAAACCGCGCCGGCCCTCAAACTATCGCCAGGCGAAGCCATCACCGGCCTGTTTATGTGGTAAGGTCTGAATCAGGAGTTCGCTGAAAAAGAGCCTTTTTAACGCGAGGAGCGTGGAGAACGCGGGATTCTTCTCTGGAAATGTTGTTTCTCCGCGCCCTCCGCGGTTAAGTTTTTTAGCGAAATCAATCACTGTTTGTCAATCAACGGCGGCAGGCGGAAGGAGCCATCCGCCTGACAAGGGAACTCAATGACGGTGACGACGGCCTCCAGATTAAGCGGGCCATAAATGTGGGGGAATTCTATGCCGCTATCGTAACAATCTTCGTAGACCACGTCGGCCGCAATGCGCGCCGCGTCCAGGCAGAGGAGCAGCAGGTCGGCCCGGCCGCGATAGAGGCTGTTGGCGGGCAAAAGCACTTGCTCCGGGGTCGAGCAGTGGATGAAGCCTTCGCTGGCGAGGCTGGACGGGGCGTAGGGTGGGTGGGAAACGGCCGTTTCCCACTCTCCCCGCGCAATGATGTGCAAAATAATCGTCATGCCTGAATTATGAAATGGTATTGGCGATTCGCCAAATCATCTCCCCGGTTGCCCATGACCCACCATACAGTATAATCCCAAGTTAACAGTTAACAGTCAACGGTTAACTGGACACCGACTACCTCACGGAGAAACTTATGACACGCCGAGCTGTTTTCCCTTTCACCGCCATCGTTGGGCAAGAGCGTATGAAACGCGCCCTCATCCTAAACGCCGTCAGCCCGCAAATCGGCGGCGTTCTCATTCGTGGCGAACGGGGCACCGCTAAATCCACCGCCGCCCGCGCCCTGGCTTTCCTCTTACCAGACATTGAAGTGGTCGCCGACTGCCGCTTTGGCTGCAACCCCCACCGCCCCAACGAATGGTGCGACGATTGCCGCGTGCGCCACGCCGATGGCGCATTGGAAATCGCCACGCGCCAGACCCCCTTCGTAGACCTGCCCGTCAGCGCCACCGAAGACCGGGTGGTAGGTACGCTGGACATTGAAAAAGCGATTCAGAAAGGGGAAAAACATTTCGAGCCAGGCGTGTTGGCCTCGGCCAATCGCGGGCTGCTCTACGTGGACGAGGTGAATTTGCTCGACGACCACGTGGTAGATTTACTGCTCGATTCGGCGGCGATGGGGGTGAACGTGGTGGAACGCGAAGGCATCAGCTTCACCCACCCGGCCAAATTCATCCTTGTGGGCACGATGAACCCGGAGGAAGGGGATTTACGCCCGCAGCTTCTCGACCGCTTCGCTTTTTCCGTCAATATGTCTGGCCTCTCCGACCCGCAGCAGCGGGTGAGCATCATGGAGCGGCGCATCTCCTTTGAGGTGGACCCGGAAGGCTTCTACGAGAAATGGGCCGAACCGGAGAAGCAGCTCTCCGGGCAAATTGCCCGCGCCAAGAAGCAAGTGAATAATGTGAAGTACACTCGCCGCGACTTGCTCTCCATCGCCGGGCTGACTTCTTCGCTGAAGGTGGATGGCCACCGGGCGGACCTGGTGATTTTGCGCGGGGCGCAGGCGCACGCCGCCTTCCAGGGGCGCGACCGGATTACTGATGAAGACATCATCCTGGCGGCTGAGTTGGCGCTGCCGCACCGGATTAAGGGACGGCCGTTCCAGGAAACCCTCATGAACTCCGCCGAACTGGAACAACGCCTCGACGACGTACAAAACGAACTGGGCATGACCGAAGAAGGCGACCCCAGCGAAGAGCAAAACCAGACCGCCGCGGAAAAAAAAAAGCTCTAGATAGCGATACCGACGTAGACGAAGGCGCCGAAATCTCCCAAACCGAAGCCGGACCGCAAACCGTCCCCCAAACCGCTCAGGACGGCCAATGGTGGGAGGGCGGCCAAAAAATCCAGTCCAAAGGGGAATTCACCACCCGCCGTTTGGACACCCAGCTGGATAAACTCACCCGCAGCCAGGCCGGCCGTCGCTCCGTCACCAAAACCGAGCGCAAACGAGGCCGCTACATCCAGGCTCGCCTACCCAAAAAAGACCGCGTCACCGACCTGGCCTTCGACGCCACCCTCCGCGCCGCCGCCCCACACCAACGGGAGCGCGACCGCGATGACGTGGCCCTGGCTTTGGAAAAACAAGACCTACGGGAAAAAGTGCGCGTCCGCCGCTCCGCCAACCTCATCCTCTTTGTGGTAGATGCCAGTTGGAGCATGGCCGTCGCCGAGCGCATGGAGGCGACGAAGGGGGCGATCATGTCCCTGCTCACCGACGCCTACCAGCGGCGCGACCGCGTCGGTCTCATCGTCTTCAACAAAAACGAAGCCCACCTGGTTCTGCCCCCGACAAACTCCGTGCAGCTCGCCCGGCAAGCGCTGGCCGACATTGCTGTGGGGGGGAAAACGCCGCTGTCGGCCGGCCTCATGCTTGCCTACGACGTCTTCCGCAAAGAGTCCTACACCCACCCCGACGTGATGCCCCTGATGATCTTGCTCACCGACGGCGCGGGCAATGTCAGCCTGTCCGATTTGCCGCCGCAGGAAGAAGCCCACCGCATCGCCGAACTGATCCGCGAGGCCGACATCCGCTCGATGGTGATCAACATGGAACACGCCGCTTTCGACCAGGGATTGGCCCGCCTGCTGGCGGAAAAACTGGGCGGCCCCTGCCACGCGCTAGAAGATTTACGCGCCGATACCTTGTACCGCAAGGTGTTGGAAGGATTGGAATAAAAAAAGCGGGCGATTGAAAAATCGCCCGCTTTTTTGTTCTTCGTTTTTGTTATCGTCCGAAGTGCATCGGCATGATGATGTGGACGAAGTCGTTGTCGCCCACCGGTTTGAGGACGCCCGGTTCCATCGGGTTGGTGGTTTCCAGAGCCACCTGGGGGGTGTCTATGACATTTAGCACGTCGGCCATGTATTTGACGTTGAAGGCGATTTCCACCGGTTCGCCATCCACGCTGGCGTCAATTTGGGCCACATTGTCGCCGGTCTCGTTGCTGGTGGCGGCGATGACGGCGTAGGCGGGGGTGATTTCGTCGCCTGGCTCCACGCGCACGCGGGCGGTGTGGCTGGACTCGCGGGCGAAGATTTCGGCCGTTTTACACGCTTTGCGGAAATCGGCCGTGCCCATGACGGTGCGGGTGTTGTGCCGTTTGGGGATGATGGGGGTGTAGTCGGGGAAGTTGCCATCAATGAGCTGGGAGACAATGACGATGCTGTCCAGGTCGAAGATGATCTGATTGCGCCCTTCGGGCAGCGAGATAAACACCGCTTCCATGTCGTCGCTGGTGACGCGGGCCACTTCGTTGAGGGCGCGGGAGGGGATGATGACGCTGGTCGGTTTTTCGACGAAGCCGGGGATGTGGGCGGAGCGCACGGAGAGGCGGAAGCCATCGGTGGCGGCCATCGTCACCTGGCTCTCCTGGAATTTGGTGGAGACGCCGGTGAGGGTGGGGCGGGTATCGTCTACGGCGGCGGCGAAGGCCACCTGGCCGATCATCTGTTTGAAAACAGCCGCCTCCACCCGGATGCGGTGGTTTTTGTCTGGTGTGGGGATGAGGGGGAACTCCTGAGCATCTATGCCTTTGATATTGGCCTCGGTGCGGGCGCAGGAGACGTGGAGGGTCTGTGTCTTTTCGTTGAGCGCCAGATGGACTTGCTCTTGGGGGAGGGTGCTGACGAGATCGTTCAAGGTGCGCGCCGGGACGGTGATGGCCCCTTCCTCTTCGACTTTGGCCCCTACCCAACAGGTGATGACGATTTCCAGGTTGGTGGCGGAGAGTTTGAGACGGCCGTTATCCGTAGACAGCAGCACGTTCGCCAACACCGGCAGGGTGGAGCGGGTACTCACCGCTCGACCGACAATGCTCAACCCTTTGGCCAGATTCTCTTGTAGGCAGGAAATTTTCATGGCGCTTCTCCCTCAAAAGTTTTGTTGTAATGTCCCGCATGTGGGAATGAAAATAGTATAACAGAGAAAACAAGAAAAGGGAAGGGGAAAAAATGATGAATGCGGAATGCGGAATGCGGAATGCGGAATTGGCACATTCATCATTCATCATTCATCATTCATCATTCAGCATTATGCCTGATGTGGTAGAGGACGATGCTGAGGGCGACGTGGACGTTGAGCGATTGTCCTTTGCCGTACATAGGTAGGAAAACGGCCGCGTCGCAGGCGGCCAGGGTGGCTTTGGTGATGCCGTGATCCTCGTGGCCGACGACCAGGCAGGTTTTTGGCGGGTAGGGGAAGTGGTGGTAGGCAACGGCCGTTTCCGCCAACTCCACCGCCACCACCTGATACCCTTCTCCCTTCAACTGAGCAATCGCCAGGAGCGGGTCTTTTTCATAGCGCCAGGGGACGCGCAGGCTTTTGTAACGCCCCACCTTCTCGATGGTCGGGTTGGGCGGCGTGGGGGTGATGCCGCTGAGAACCATCTGCGACACCCCCGCGCCGTCGGCGGCGCGAAAAATGGAGCCGACATTGGCCGGGTACTCCACGCTTTGCAACAAAACGGCCAGGTCATGCCGGGGCGGATGCGCCCGCTTGTAATCGCGGATAAACCGCTTCAGTTCCGTGCCAATTAATGGTTTCATGCGGCAATTGTATGACAATCCGGCAGCGTCCCGCAAAATGCTGCGCTCTTTGCCCGACCGCGCTTAATGCCCATCTCCGCCCAACCCGCTATAATTCCCCTGGACAAACTTCACAATTCACAATCCACAATTCACAATTCAGGAGTGTGCGAAGATGAACAAGGTATTTAGTTTTTCGGCCGGCGCCATCTGCGGCGCGTTATTGGGAGGGGTTTTGGTGCTGCTGTTTACGCCTGCTTCGGGTGAGGAATTGATGCAGCAGGCGCAGGCGCGTTGGCAGGCGGCCCTGGATGAGGGTAAGCAGGCGATGGAAGCGCGTCGCCAGGAGTTAGAGGCGGAGTTTCGTAACAGAACGGCCGTTTAACGTAGGGGCGGGCCTTGTGCCCGCCCTTTCCTCTCTTTCGCAGAGGGCGACTGAGGACAAGACCAACGCATGTAGCGGGCGACCACGAGGGTCGCCCCTACTGTTCGAGACGCAGCCAATAATTGGCCGCGTCATCAATGAAGGGGGTGAGGGGAATGATGGCTAACGCGCCACCTCCTTTGCCCACCTCGACTACCCATTGCCCCTGATTGAGCGCGTTCAGGGGCAGCCGGGTGACGCTGGGCGAGGGGCCACTCTCTAGAAACTGCACCGCCCATAATTGGGGGAGCTGCCAACCCACCTGGACAAAGCCTTGCGCTTCCCATTCTGGCGCGTCGTTTTCGGCATCGTGGAGATAGTTGAGTTCAGGCACGGCGATGTCGTCTATGGCGAAGCCCCGGCCGGTGACGGCCGCATCGGTGAACACCTCGAAGGAGATCATCACCGGCTGACCAACGTAGCGGTTGAGGGAGATGCGTTCCTTCACCCAGCCGGCGCGGTGGTCGCGGGCGGCGTCGCTACGGCCGTTAAAAGCTGGTCCATAATCTCCTGGTTTGGCGTTGTTCGGCACGAGTAGTTCCCAGGTTTGCCCGCCATCGGCGGAGATGGAGACGTAGGCGAAGTCGTACTCCTCTTCCAGATCGTACCAGGCGGCGAAGCTGAGGCTGGCGCTGCTGAGGGGGGTGAGGTCGAAAACGGCCGTTAACCGGGCATGACTCTCATCTTGCGGCGGGGCGTACCACATCCGCTCGCCGCTCACCGGCGACGCGCCAATCAGTTGGGTTGTCGTGTCTGCGGCAAAGGTGATGGTGATCGGGCCGCGCACGTCCAGGTCTACGTAGTGGACGGCGAACGGGTCCAGCGCAGCCTCTCGCTCGTCTGGAAGCTGTCGGACGCGCCAGGCAAATGACGGCCGTTCCAACGCCAGGTTTTGGTAACTGTAACGCGGCCCGGCGTTGGCGTCGTCGAGGAAGTTGGCGGCGACCCAGTCGGCCAGGAAATCGCCTAAATCTCGCTCTGGATCGTAGCCGGGCAGCACGGCGGCCACGCTGGCCAGCCCGTTGGCCGGGTGGCGCGAAAGTTCTTGAACGGCCGTTTCTCCCAATTGCTCCCAAAAGTACACCATGAACAGATAGGCGGCGCTGTAATGGGCGTCTACGAAATCGCTGTTGTAATCCCAGGTGTTCAGACG
>CAYONK010000079.1:0-10918 GCA_964405285.1 uncultured Ardenticatenaceae bacterium | reverse complement strand
GTTTCCGGCACACACAGCCAGACAACCATGGGCGGCTTTTTCGGCGCCGGTCAGGAACATGAACATAAAGCGACCTACACCTATGAAGCGGACCATCCCGCCGTCCTTGTGGGGCAAGACAACGGGCCGACGCCAGTGGAATTTCTGCTGCACGCCATCGCCACCTGTCTGACGGCCGGCATCGGCAATATCGCCGCCGCCCGCGGGGTGAAGTTGACCCGCGTCGCCTCAACCGTGACCGGCGACATCAACCTGCTGGGGCTGCTCGGCATAGACGAATCGGTGCGCAACGGCTACCAGGGCATCACCGTCAACTTCGAGATCGAAGGCGACGCCCCGGCGGAAAAGCTGCGCGAAATCGTCCAGCGCTCCATCTCCCGCTCGGCCGTCTACGACGTATTCACCAACGGCATCCCGGTCACAGTCAACGTCGCCGACTGAGGGATTGCTCGTTACGTTTGATTGGGAGAATGGAGATTGGGAGATTGGGAGATTGGGAGATTGGAGATTGCCAATCTCTAATCTCCAATCTCCAATCTCTAATCCCTGACCCGTCAGGTCTTTCGGGAGATTTATGATGAAAACTGCTTATGATGTTGTAATCGTTGGGGCGCGGGTGGCCGGATCGGCGACAGCGCTCTTGCTGGCGCGTCTGGGCTACCGCGTTCTGCTCCTGGACCGCAACCACCCCTCGGCCGATACCCTGTCTACCCACGCTGTGATGCGCACGGGCGTACTCCAGTTGCAACGCTGGGGCGTCTTGCCCCGGATTGTCGGGCGCGGCACACCACCGATTCGCCAACTGACGCTTGGTTTTGGCGAGAATCGCATTCGCTTCGATTTTCGGGTGGAGCATGGGGTAGATGCGCTGTATGCGCCGCGCCGGCCGGTTTTGGATATGGCGTTGCTTGAGGCGGCGCTTGAAGCTGGCGTGGAATTTTGCCAGGGGCAGCGGGTGGTGGACCTGGCCTCTGATTCTTCGGGTCGGGTCACTGGCGTGGTTGTCCGCGAGGGTAAAGGGCAGAGGACGCTGAACGCGCGGTTTGTGGTGGGGGCCGACGGCCGCCGCTCTACGATTGCCTCTCTCGTCGAAGCAGCCAGCTATGAGGCGCATCCGCCGGTGAATGTGATGACCTATGGCTACTTCGCGGGCGTGGCGGACAGCCATTACCTCTCCCAATTCACGCCCGGATACGCCACCGGACACTTCCCCACCAACGAAGACCTGACGGTGGTCTTTGCCTCGCGGCCCATCGCCCAGGGCATCATCGCCGACGCGGGCGAATTCCAGCAGATGATGGATGATTCCTGGCCGGAGATGGGTGAACGGGTCCGGGCGGCCGAGCGGGTGGGGCGTTTTTACCACAGCGTGGGGATTCCCGGCTTTTTGCGCGTTCCGGGCGGGCGCGGTTGGGCGCTGGTGGGCGATGCGGGATTCACCAAAGACCCGCTCTCCTCGCGCGGTATCTCCGATGCCTTTCGGGATGCGGAACTGTTGGCGCGGGCGATTGACGCGGTGCTGCGCGATGGGCAAAGCGACGAGTTGGCGATGGCCGAATACCGGACCGCCCGCGACCGCTTTGCCATCCCGCTGTTGCGGGCTTCAAAGGCGCTGGCGTATCTGGAATGGGATGCGGCCGGGGCGTCGGCGCTGCTGCGTCAACTGAGCCAGATCATTGACGAAGAGTGCCTGTTCTTGGCCCAACTCAGCCCATTGGGGGCGGATGGTGCGGAGAATGTGGTTTCTTATGAGATGGCTGTGCCGCTCTTGCCATAGCCACCGGGAGGATGCTGTGTGATACTCTGGCTGGTTTGGTCTTTTTAACCCTTGCTGCCATAATAGCCGCCATTGGATAAACCAGACGAGGGTGTTATGTATTCTACTTTGATTGACGTTGCGACGGTGTTCAACCACCTGGATGATCCTGATTGGCTGCTGGTGGATTGCCGGTTTAGTCTGGCTGATACGGAGGCTGGGCGGCGGGCGTATCTGGCCGGGCATATTCCGGGGGCGATTTATGCCCACCTGGATGAGGAGTTGAGCAACCCTCCGGTGACGGATAACGGCCGTCATCCCTTGCCTGCGCCGGAAGTGTTGGCTGCCCGCTTTGCCCGGATGGGCATCGGCCCGGCGACGCAGGTGGTGGCTTACGACGACGCGAATGGGATGATCGCTTCTCGCCTGTGGTGGATGCTGCGCTACATGGGTCATGAGGCGGTGGCGGTGCTGGATGGTGGTTGGCTGGCCTGGGTGGCGGCCGGTTATGGGCAGCGGGTCGGAGAGCAGCGGCGGGCAACGGCCGTTTTCACCGGCCGACCCACGCCCCAATGGCTGGTCCGGCTGGACGAGGTCTCCTCTCTTCCCCTGCTGGTGGATTCCCGCGACCCGGCCCGCTACCGTGGTGAATTGGAGACGATTGACCCGGTGGCCGGGCATATTCCCGGCGCGGTGAATTACTATTATGGGGAGAATGTGGGGGAAAACGGCCGTTTTCTCCCCCAAGACCAGCTCCGGCAAAAGCTCAGGGCGCTGTTAGGTGATACATCGCCAGAGCAGGCTGCTTTCTATTGCGGCTCCGGGGTTTCGGCCTGTGTGAACTTGTTGGCTTTGGCTCATGCGGGGATGGGGAACGGCCGTTTATACGTCGGTTCCTGGAGCGAATACTGCCACACCCTCTGAGCATCGGTCCCACGACCCTAAAATCTGTTTGTCAAGCCGTTTAGCGCCTGTTATAATTCGGCACGTTGCGCCACCCTAGCTCAACGGCAGAGCAATCGCTTCGTAAGCGATAGGTTAAGGGTTCAAATCCCTTGGGTGGCTTGAATTTTGTACCCTGACCTCGTTCAGGGTATTTTTTTGCCTGCGAATCGTGGTGAAGGAGTGGGGATTTGAGATTGATAGGTCTCAAATCTCAAATCTCCTTTGCGGAGGGTTGTTATGGAAGGTCATCGGCCGTTGGTGTTGGGTGTAGCGGGTGGCACCGCGTCGGGGAAGACGACGGTAGCCCACATGATTTTAGAAGCAGTGGGCGCGGAGCAGGTGGCCTATTTCCCGCACGATGCCTATTATCGAGATATGCCCCATCTCTCCTTTGCCGAGCGGGCGCGTCAAAATTACGATCACCCCAACTCGCTGGAGAACAGCCTCCTGGTAGCTCACATCAAACAGCTATTGGCCGGGGAGCCGGTTTTTGTGCCGGTGTATGATTTCACCTTACACCGCCGCAAAGAGGAGACGGTGCTGGTCGAGCCTTCGCCGATTGTTCTGGTAGAGGGGATTTTGATTTTTACCCGGCGCAAATTGCGCGATTTGATGGACATGAAGATTTACGTGGACACCGACGCCGACGTCCGCTTTATTCGTCGCCTGGAACGGGACATGAATGAGCGCGGCCGTTCGATGGAAGCGGTGGTGGCGCAGTATATGGAGACGGTGCGGCCGATGCACCTGAAGTTTGTGGAGCCAAGTAAGCGGTACGCAGACGTAATCATCCCGCATGGCGGCCATAATCAGGTGGCGATGCAGATGGTGATCTCGCGCTTGCGGGAGTTGTTGGAGACGACGACCTTTAAGACCTGACAGGTTTTTGAAACCCTGTCAGGCCCTAAAGCGAATCATTACGCCGGCCGCAGCAGGGGGATTTCCCCTTCGTGCCAGGCCACCAACAGGGGGACGGCGACGAAGAGGGAACTGTAGGAGCCGCTGATCAGACCCACGAGCAAGACGGCGACAAAGGGTTTGATCGTTACCCCACCAAAGATCAAAATCGAGGCCAGGACGATGATCGCGCTGGTTTGAGTGATCATCGAGCGTTTGAAGGTCTCGGCGACGGAGCGGTTGACGAGCGTCTCAAAGGAGTTGACGCGCCGTCGGGTGTAGTTTTCGCGCACCCGGTCGAAGACGATGATGGTGTCTTGGAGGGAGAAGCCAGCGACGGTGAGGACGCCGGTGAGGAAGAGCGCGTCTACTTCCCAACCCAAGATCATGCCTGTGAGGGCGGCGAAGCCGAAGATGATGAAGAGGTCATGGAACATGGCGATGACGGCGCAGACCCCGTAGCGGAAGGAGTTGGGGATCTGGCGAAAGACGAACATGATGTAGAAGAGGATGATGATGGCGGAGACGATAACGGCCGTTAACGCCGCCCGCGTCACCTCCTGACCAATGGCCGGGCTGACCCGCGTGACGGAAAATGTCCCTTCTACCAGGGGCGCCAATTGGCGCAGGGCGCTTTCTAATTGGCTTGTTTTTTCCTCATCAACAAACTCCGTGCGGATTTGCCAGGCATTCTGCAAATCCGCGCCGCGCAGCGCAGTCAGCGAGGGGTTGGTGATGTCCGCCTGGATAAAGATTTGCCGTACTTGCTCTTCTGTCACCGTCTGAGTGAATTGTACCTCGAAGCGCGTGCCCCCGAGGAAGTCCACACTCAGGGGGAAGGGCGTACCGCTGCGAAAATAGCCAACCAGCATCAGCAAGAGGCTCAGGCTGATGAGGGCGCCGGAGAATAGGAAGTAGTAACGTCGTTGCTGGACGAATTTATCGAACATGGCTCAGGCTCCTACCAACCAACGGTTCCGGCCCATCCAGTCGGAGGCCCCGCCGATGATCAGATTGACAAGTGTGCGGGTGACGAGAACGGCCGTGAACATGCTGATCGAAACGCCAATCGCCAGGGTCACAGCAAAGCCTTGCACCGCGCTCGCCCCAAAACTACGCCCAAAGCCCCACAAAATCAGGCAAATGACCAGTGTCGCCACGTTAGAATCGCGGATGGATGTCCAGGCGCGTTGGAACCCGGTCTGCACCGATTCGTTCATCTTGCGCCCCCGTTTTAGCTCCTCCTTCATCCGCTCAAACACCAAGACATTGGCGTCTACCGCCATGCCGAGCGACAGCAAAAATCCGGTGATCGCCGGCAACGTCAGGGTGACAGGCAGGCCCATGAACACGGCGAAGTTGAGCAGGGCGTAAATAAGCAGCGCAATTGAAGCGAGAAAGCCGGGCAACCGGTAGTAGGCAATCATAAAAACCAGCACCAGGCTCACGCCAATGATACCTGCTTCAACGCTGGCCAGCACCGATTGTTCGCCCAAAGTGGCCCCGACCAGTCGCGTGGATTCAATACGCAGGGGAATAGGCAGACTGCCGAAACGTAGCTGTAAGGCGAGCCGCTGCGCCTCTTCCAGCGTGAAATTGCCAGTGATCGTGCCGCTACCCCCGGTAATGGCCGAACTGATACGCGGACTAGAGATCACCTGTTTGTCCAGGACAATGGTCAGGTAGCGCCCTTGATTCTGTTGCGTGTAGTCGCTGAAAAACTGGATTGAATCTGGTTGCAGGGTAAAGGAGACGAGATATTGGCCGATCTGGTCCAGGTCTGATTGCGCCTGGCGAATTTGCGCCCCGGTCATTACCGTCTCAAAAGTTGGTGCAGGATCGAGAATGGGGGTGTCTAAGGGTGCGCCGGGCGGCAGTTCACAGCGAGAAGGGCCGGTGTTGAGGCTGGTGCGGATACACATGCCTTCTGGCAATTGTTGGAAGCCGGTATCCACAAATTCCAGCAGTGCCGTCTCCTGGATCAGGGCGAAGGCTTCTTCCGGGTTGCCCACGCCGGGCAATTCAACCAAAATGCGTCGCTCACCCTCGATCTGAACCAATGGCTCAGAGACGCCCAGGGCGTTGACACGCTGGGCGACAATCTGGCGGGCTGTATCTAATTGGTCGCGGGGGATGGACTGGTCAGCCGGCAGGTCTGCCTCTAGCAGCACTTGAAGGCCACCCTGCAAATCCAGACCGCGCTGGATGGGGAAGTTTGGGTTTGTCACAATCCAGGCTGCGCCAGCGATCACCAGGATGATGAAAAGCAGCCAAAAAACATCGCGTCGTAAATTCATCCGTTCAATCCTTGCTAACAATCAACAATGAACAATCAACAATCAACAATCAACAATCAACAATCAACTACTGACTGCATTATAGGCTTGCGATCCGCTAAAGGCCAATTTTGGTTTGTGATACAATGAGCGCCACAATGCTTATGAAGGAGATGAGGTATGGCGCAGCAGGTGGTTAATGGGGCGCAAATGCAGTGCAGCTTTGGCACGACGCCGAGCGCGTTGGTGGTGACGCCGGAGAACCGGACAAACGCCGGGCAGGTTTCAGCGGCGACGATTATGGACAATGTGCCGATGCGAAATGTGATGTCGTTTGGTATGTGTACGACGCTGAGTAACCCGCAAGTGGCGGCGGCTACTTCGGCTGCCCAAGGGGTGCTGACGCCCCAGCCCTGCATCCCGGTGACGACAGCACCCTGGACGCCTGGTTCGGCGACGGTGATGGTGGGGGGGCGGCCTGCGTTGGAAAGCAATTGCCGCCTGACGTGCCAATGGGGCGGGATGATCTCGGTGATAAGCGCCGGGCAGCAGACGGTGAATGTGGGGTAAGAGTCACCGTAGTTTGTAGAGACATCACCCGAACTTTCTTGATTTGTTACAAACTCTGCTGTGTTGCTTCCCGCATAAATGCCCGGTAATGACCGCATCAAGATAGCGAAACGACATGCCCGTCTCCTCACTCACCAATCGCACTTTAAAAGGTTTCTTCTGGCTCTTTGCGGGCAAAGGCGCCCAATCTGTATTGCAGGTTGTGGTTTTAATGGTGCTGGCTCGATTGCTGTCGCCGGCCGAGTTCGGCGTTGTTGGTGCAGCCATGGTTGTCATTGGGTTTTCCCAGATTTTCAGCGAACTTGGCGTTGGGCCAGCCATTGTCCAACGAGTGGAACTCGATCTGGCGCATATACGAGCAGGCTTCACGTTGTCAATTCTGTTCAGCAGTTTAACGGGCGTCGTTATTATGCTTTCCGCGCCCATGTTCGCCACCTTTTTTCGTATGCCTGAGTTGGAGCCAATTGTGAGATTCCTTGCAGTTATTTTCCCGGTCACAGGGTTGGCTGTTGTTGGTGAAGCGCTCTTGCAGCGGGAAATGCGGTTTAAGAAACTAACTGCGATTGGTCTTGTGAGCTATGTTTTTGGGTACGGAATGGTCGGGATTGTATTGGCGGCAACTGGTTTTGGGGTGTGGGCTTTAGCCATTGCGCAATTGAGTCAGGCGGCAATGAATGCCTTCATGTTGCTGTGGGTAAGGCGGGAAGTTATTGGCGTGACGTTTGACAAAACGAAATTCGCACAGTTGCTTAATTTTGGCGCAGGTTTATCGTTGGCAAAAATTGCCAATTACTTAGCCAGGCAAATAGATAATTTTGTTGTTGGTCGGTGGCTGGGAGCTGATGCGCTGGGCGCATATGGTCGCGCTTACCAATTTCTAATGACGCCAACCAACCTGTTCGGTAGTGTGATGAATCAGGTTCTTTTTCCGGCAATGGCTTCTGTGCAAAACGATAAGGAAAAATTAGCTCGCGCCTATACCAGAGCCTTGGCGGTTATCGCTATGGTTGCGCTGCCCGTAAGCGGTATTTTGGTTGTTTTAGCCCCGGAGATTGTGGCCGTGTTGTTAGGGCCACAATGGGGCGCTGTGGTTGCTCCTTTTCAAGTGTTAGCCGCTTTTCTTCTGTTTCGCACCAGTTACAAAATCAGCGATTCGCTTGCGCGCGCGTTGGGGGTCGTGTACCAAAGCGCCTGGCGTCAGTGGGTATATGCTTCTGCTGTGCTTATTGGCGCCTGGCTTGGTCACTTTGCCGGTTTAGGCGGTGTCGCGTTAGGTGTTGGGCTTGCTGTTTGTCTGCACTTTTTTTTGATGCTGCAATTAAGTGTCCACGTTTCAGGGGCTTCCTGGCGTGAATTGGCCTCTATTCATATTCGCCATTTGTCGTTTGCATTGGTTATCTCCGGCATTACCTGGCTTGTCACGGCCGTTTTGCGCGCGCAAGGCGTTCATGCGTTGGTGACTCTTGCGGGTGGTGGGCTTGTGGCCGCAGCCACATTGGCGCTGGCATGGACAGTGGGCGGCCGTTATCTTGCCGAAGAGGGTGTTTGGGTTCGGACGATTCTGAAAGAGCAGCTGTTTAATCAGCGAGAGAAGAGACTTTCCTAGAGATGGGCGGCAGGTGGGCAAGACAAGTATTGATTTGTGCCTGCGCGATTTGGAGGCATCATGCTCAAGCATCACACAAACAGCCATAGTGAAGACCCTTTCACCGGTTACTCTGCTTCTCATTTACATAAGGGGGGAGATTATGACGGCCGTTTCTCCTCTCTCCCCGGCCGACGGTTGATGTGGGAGCAGGAAAAGCAACTGCTGCACACCCTGGTTTCGCCCTTGTCCAAAGCCAATTATCTGGATTTTGCTTCAGGGACCGGACGTATTCTGGCGCATATTGCCCCCGCTTTTCAAAACGCCTTTGCTTTAGACATCTCTGCGCAAATGCTCTCTGTTGCCAAAGAGAAATGCCCAGAGGCGCAATTCGTCCAGGCAAACTTCCGCGACGATCCTGCGGCGTTGCGAAACATTCGATTTGACCTGATCACCGCGTTTCGCTTTTTCCCGAATGCGGAAGACGCCTTGCGGCGTGACGCCATGGGCTATATCGCAAGGCATCTGGCTGATAACGGCCGTTTCATTGTCAACAATCACCGTTCATACAATTCATTACCTTATCGAACACTTCGCTTCCTGGGCCGGTCTGCATATAAGCGGGCCATGCATCATCAGGAAATGCTGCAATTGGCCGAGGCGCATTCCTTGCAATTGGTTCAATGTTATTCATTAGGAATTGTGCCCCAGACAGAACGGAGAGCAATCCTACCTTGGGGTTGGGTATCTCGGATTGAGAATCGTAATTATCAATCTTGGGCGACAAGACATCGCCTGGGTTACAACACCGTGTACGTGTTTGCCCCAAATTCTGCTCTATAACGGTTAGTCGTAATGAGCGCTAAACTCGGTTCTGACCACAAAAGGGATACGCAAGGGATATTTATCGAGGTTATCGGGGTGCCTGGTAGCGGTAAAAGCACCTTGATAAAGCAGTGCATCACTCAAAATTCCACATATAAAGACCAGGGTTATCTGCTTAGAAAAGCGGCCTTTCACCAATTAAAAAAAGAATCGCTGAAAGGATGGCTGCTGGCTTATGGATTGGGCGGCGCTTATGCGCGCCAGAGATATTTCGCCACAGACGTCCATGCGCGGCGCTTTTTGCGCGAAAATCCAGAGCTGGCAGAACGCCTGAGCGCCTGGTTTGTTACGTTACCATCACACAGCGGGGTCCAGCAGCTTGGGCGCATGATTTCTCTGAATAACGCCCTCAGCACAGCGAAACTGATTGATGGATTTCCGCACAAGCAAATCGTTCTATTTGATGAGCATTGGCTGCAACTGATAACGGTTGTATTAAACGATGGCGATGAACGGGCATATATGGATTGGTTTGAGCAAGTGGTCTCTCTTGTCACTTTGCCGGATGGCGTTATCTGGTTGACCGACGCTTCCCCGGTCGCCGCAGCACGCCAGACGCAACGGGGTAAGGTAGCTACTTTGCTAGAGGGTTCATCCGATATAATTCAAACCAGCCGCGAAATCGAGCGGCGGATGGCAAAACCACTAGAGGTTTTGCAAGCAAAAAATCTTCCGGTTCTTAAGTTAAAGGCGACAGCGTCCGTGACGGTGAATGCCCAGGCTGTTCATGAATGGATGCAGGGTTGGTTGGTTCAAATATCCAATCAGCCTTAGCTGATAGTTGGTTCACAAGATTTTCGTGCGTATTCTCTACCTTTCTTCCTCAACCATCCCCTCCCGCGCCGCCAACAGCGTCCACGTGATGAAAATGTGCCAGGCGTTCGCCGTCAATGGGCATGAGGTGACGCTGCTGGCCAAACGGCCGTTATCCCCCCCCATCACCAACGACTACGACCATTACGGCGTCACCCCCTCCTTCCAAATCAGCAAATGCCCGCCGTCGCCTGCCCCGTTTCTCAACCGCCTCTGGATTTTCTATGAAATGCTCTGGGTCAGGCGACAGGTTGCCAACATACCGTCGCCAGATTTGCTCTACGCCCGTCGCATTTACAACCTGGCGGTCTTAGCGCACCTCCGCATCCCCATGATCTTGGAACTCCATGATCTGCCGCATCATCGGTTGCTCAAATCCCTCATTGGCTGGCTCATCCGCCAGCCCCATTTTGTCCGGCTGATTGTCATCTCAGCCGCCTTGCGCGACGCGGTTCAGGAAATTTACCCCGACCTGCCCCCGGAGAAACTTGTTGTCGCCCACGATGGCGCTGATGAACTTCCCATCAATATGGCAGCGGCAAACCTGCGCTTGCCCGGCCGCCCCGGCGCGTTTCGGGTTGGTTATGTGGGGCATCTCTACCCCGGCCGAGGAATTGAAATCATTATCGCCCTGGCCGGGCAAGTGCCAGAGATAGATTTCCACATTGTTGGCGGCGATGAGGCTGATATTCACCATTGGCAACAGCAATATCGTGGCGACAATCTGTTTTTTCACGGCTACACGCCGCCCAAGGAGGTCAGCCAATACACTACCTTGTTTGATGTTGTCTTAGCTCCCTACCAACGCAAAGTATTGGGCGTCGGCCGTGACCGGGACACGGCCCGTTGGATGTCGCCGCTCAAGATTTTTGAATATATGGCGGCGGGCAAGGCGATTGTCTGCTCAGATTTAGCGCCGTTGCGTGAAGTTTTGCGCCACCGAGAAAATGCCTTGCTCTGTCCGCCCGACGACGCAACCGCCTGGGTGAAAGCGGTGGGCGAATTGGAAACCGACGCCGATTTGCGCTCTCGCCTGGGTGAGCAAGCGTTGCAACAGTTTCAGACCCATTACACCTGGCAAAAACGAGCCGAATCGGTTTTGGCAGGGTTGTGACCGATGGCGCAAATCCCCATCCTCCACCTCATCACCGAACTCGACCGGGGCGGGGCGCAAACCGCCCTCTACCGCCT
>CAYONK010000078.1:5490-10934 GCA_964405285.1 uncultured Ardenticatenaceae bacterium | reverse complement strand
GGTTGGGGGAGAACGGCCGTTTCCGCCGCTTTTGGCTTCACCTTCTCCGGGTGCAAAATCTGGTTGACCGCCCGAACCACCCGCTCGTCGTCGCCGATGGCTTCCAGCGGGTCTTTGCGCAGGCGGTGTTGCAGGGAAAGGGTGGCGACGCGGGCGATGTCTTCGGGGGTGGTGTGGGAACGGCCGTCTAAAGCTGCCAGGGCAACGGCCGTTCGGCACAACGTCAACTCCCCACGATGCCCGTCCACCGCCAACGCCACACAAAGGCGGGCGGCCATCTCAATCGTCTCGTCCGTCAGGGCCACCTGCTGCAAATGGGCCTGCGCCTGGAGGATTTTCTGACGCAGCGCCTCCTGCTCCGGCTCCCAGGCGGCGGCGAAAGCGGCCGGGTCCTGGTCATAGGCCAGGCGGCGGCGCACAATCTCCACCCGTTCGCCGATGTCGCCGATGGTGGCGATGCGGGCGTGCAGGCCGAAGCGGTCCAACAACTGCGGGCGCAAATCCCCCTCTTCCGGGTTGCCGCTGCCCACCAGGACAAAACGGGCCGGATGGCGGATGCTGATCCCCTCGCGCTCGACGACGTTGACGCCGCTGGCGGCCACATCTAGCAGCAAGTCCACCAGATGGTCTTCCAGCAGGTTCACCTCGTCAATGTAGAGGAAGCCGCGATTGGCGCGGGCCAGCAGGCCGGGGGCGAAGGCTTGCACCCCTTCTACCAGCGCCCGCTCCACGTCCAACGACCCGGCCAGCCGGTCCTCCGTCGCGCCCAGGGGCAAATCTACAACGGGGACGGAGCCAACGGCCGTTATCCCCACATCGTCCGGGTGAACGGCGCAATGGGGGCAGATGGGCGAAGGGGCTTTCGGGTCGCAGCCGTAAGGGCAGCCCGCCACCTTGTCCAATGGGGGGAGAAGGGCGGCAAGGGATCGAACGGCCGTGCTTTTCGCCGTGCCGCGATGCCCCATCACCAACACCCCGCCAATCGTCGGATCCGTAACGCAAAGAAGCAGGGAGAGCTTTAGCTCTTCCTGCCCTACTATGGCCGTAAAGGGAAAAGCAGGCTGCTGCTTCTGCCCCAAGGCGTTCACTTGTTGCCGGTCGCCCATCGGGTCATCCATCGCCACAGCGGATGGATGACCCGGCGCGACAGTCGGCGCTGAATTGTTGGAGGCTGACTGCATCATCGCGTCTGAAGGATCATGATTCCTTGTCAAACCACGTCTTCCAGATGCTAATTGTCACCGGCACAAAGCCAGCTACCACCAACAAGAGCATCAACGCCAGAACCACGTTTGTAATTTGACCCCAAAATGTGAATACCATGTCATCCACTCCTTGTTATTTGTCCGTTACAGGTTGCAGATTGCAGGTTACAAGTTACACACTGTTTACGTGTAATCTGTAACTTGTAACTACTCTATTGCGCCGCCGCTGTAAACGAGGCGACGATGTCCGGCACCGCCGCCGCAAACGCCTGGAATTGCTCGGCCGGAAGGCCGGAATAGAAGGTGTCAATCGGCAGATGATAGACGAAGTAAGTATCGCCCAGGTTGATAATGTTCACCTGACTGGCCGGATAACTGCCAGAGGCTTGCCAGTATTGCTTATCTGACAACGCTTCAATTGAGAAGACAAAGCGCTCCTGACCATTGTCATTGTATAGGAATTGAACCATGTTGCCGACGTTGCGGACGGAAAACTGGTTCACCCATTCGCCCGGCACAGTCACCGACACGTCATAGACGGGGCCGGTGCGGCGGGCTTCTACAAAGTTCATCGGCACAGAAATCGTCGGGTCCGTGACGTTCTGCGTGACCGCGTTTTTACCAAACGGGCCGGCGCAAGCCGTCAGCAGCAAAACCATCGCCAAAACCAGGAAAAGAACAAATCGTGATTTACTAAACATCATGTCCTCCTTAAGAAATTACGCACACTAAAACGCAAGTTGATCGGCCGGTATTTCTTCCAAACCGGACCAGGGCAGCTTGATTTCGCTCACATTCAGGCGGCTCCCCAGCCGGAAGATCAGAATCAGGATGACCAACAACAACAACAACAATGAAGTGACATAGACGGCCGTGTAGCCCAAGACCACGCTGCCCGTCTGGAACTGCACCAGATCACGCACCACGCCGCCGCCAATCGTGCCAAACCCCTGCCCCATCGCCTGCACAATGCCCCATACGCCCAACAAAAAGCCAGCGTGGCTGACGTCCGTCAGGGACATGACCAGGATGACGCTGCCGACCAGGAAGAGGCCGCGCCCGGTACTGATCAGGGCAACGCCAACGCGGAAGGGATTCACCAGGGCCGCATCGCTGGCCAGGCTGATCACGGCAAAACCGACCAGCCCCACGCCGCAGCCCAGGCCCATCAACAAGACGGGCGTCTGCTTGCGCCAGAGCAAGAGAGCGGCCAACGAGACGCCAAAGATAGTCGCCACGCCCCAAAGGGCGGTCAGGCGCATGGTGGCCGAGACGCTCATCCCCAGAACCTGACCGCCATATGGCTCTAGCAGCACGTCGTGGGTGGCAAAGGCCATTGTCGCCATGAAGATGATGGCGAAGAAGCCGCGCAGCAGCTTTTTCTCACCGAGCAGACGAAGCGATTCCCACAATGAGAGGCGAATCCGCACCGTCTTGAGGTCTGATTTGACCGTGCCATCCTTGTTCAACCCTTCCTGATTCCAGAGCGCGATGACGGTCAGGAAGACGAAGGTCATCGCCGACCCTTGCATCACCCGGATCAGCAGCTCGTGTGAATACTCGATCAGCAACCCGCTGACGATGACAGCGCTGACAATTGTCCCCAGGATGAGCATGGCCCACAGGAAAGCCAGCACCTTGCCCCGCGATTTGGGCGGGGTGATGTCGCTGACCAGGGCCAGGTAGATGGTCTCGACGATGCTGACCCCGGCTCCGTAAGCGGCGAAGATCACCAGGCAGATAATCAGGGCCAGCCAGAAGGGGATGAGGCCGAAGCCGCCAAGCAAGATCAGCGAGAAGGGAGCCAGGGCCAACCCGGCGTAGGTCAGGATCACGCCGAGGACCAGGTAGGGGGTGCGCCAGCGGCCCATCGAACGCGCCTTGTCGGAGCGGTAGCCAATCACCGCCCGCACCGGGGAGACAAAGTAATGGAGCGAGATCAGCAGGCCGACTATGGCCGCTGAGATGCGCAGGTCGTCTATCAGCACCCGGTTGAGCGTGCCGGTGACGGGAGCCAGGGAAAGGCCGACGCCAAACTGGAAGAGGCCCAGGCGAAAGACGCCCAACCATTGCCGCGCCCCAGGGTGCGCCTCTAGCCAGCGGAAGATTGGGCTGAGCGGGTAGCGCCGCAGCCAATCGAGCAACCGGAGAATGGGGTAGATGATCAGCCTGTTCATGGTTAGTTTGCCCGCGCGGCCAATACCTGTTCCAAAAGATCGAGTGTGATTTCGGTCAGCTCGTTTTCTTGGGCCAATAGTTCCACTTTCATCTGAATTTCGCGGCTGGCGGAGATGCGCGGTAGGAAGGGCATCTGTTCCAGGGCGGCGTCGAGGCGGGCTTTGGCTTCGGGCTGCCAGGGTAGGTTGCTGGCTTTGGGGGCGGGGGCAGGCGAACGGCCGTTTCCCATCCCCCCTGCCCGCTTCTGCGCATACGCCCCATCCACCGGCAAAAAGTTAAACAACACCTCATAGAGACGGTTGACGATCTCCTGCAAGACGTAGACCGTGCCCCGGTAGCCCATGAAGGGCGTGCCCACTGCCCGGCGCACAATCGGGCCGGGGAAGGCGGCCGGGATGAAGTTGGTATACTGCGCCCCTGCCTCGCTCAGATAGATTTTTTCATTGATCGAGCCGAAGACAAAGGCGGGCGGCCGGCTGTGTAGCTGCTGGCGCACTGCCTCGTTGTCCGGTTCGCCGGGGCGCAGCGGGCGCGAGGCGGCGAAGGTGATGGGCATGCCCAACTCGTCGCCGAGGAAGGCGCGGAGGCCATCCACATACGTTCCGGTCGCCACGATGCCGACGTTCGTGGTGGGGAACCAATCCCCTTGCGGCCCTTTCCACAAGTCCCAGACCGCCTGGAGGGTGGTCTGCTTTTCCCGCTTGATGAAGGCGGCCGCCTGCGCTTCTTTGCCCAGGATACGGCCGAGTTCGCGGACGAATTCGGTGGTCCCTTGCATCCCCATCGGGGCGTGCAGCCAGGGCTGGCCCAGGGTTTCGGCCAGAGTGTGACCGAACTCTTTGTACAGGACCACATTCACCTGCGCTTCGGCCAGGCGGGGGATGTCGGCCAGTTGAGACTCAAAGGGGAAGACGAGGTTGACTGTACCGCCCGCGCCTTCGATGAGGCGGCGGACTTCGTGCAGGTCGGCGGCGGAGTTGAAGCAGCCGTAGGTGGGTCCGATGATGTTGACCAGACCGGGTTGGACCTGGACCGGGGTTTCGGAACGGCCGTAATTCTCCCACAACCATTGCAGCACCCGGTCGCGGCCGAGCCACTCGTCGTCCGATAGGGATTCGCTGTGGAAGAAGGTGGTTCCGGGGTGCAGCTTCGTCACCAGGTCAGAGAGGTCTGAGCCGATCATCTCGCTTTCGGCGGTGGAGACGACGATGAGATGTTTGCCTTCGAGCAGCCCTTCGTCGCGCAGGTTTTCGTAGGTGCGCTGCACGGCCGGGCCGGTTCCGCTGCCGCCCACTTCCGCCTCGCGGATGATCGAGGGGGTGATGTTTTCGATGTGGGGGATGGCGTCGGTGTAGTCAGGAACGGCCGTTGCCACCAGATTAAAGCAGCCAATCGGCGCGTCGCAGATCACATGCACGTCCGGCAGGGCGCACATCGTCCAGACCGCCGCCCAATAGCTGCTGCTGTCGGAGAGATCGCGGATGACCTTAGGCATGGGCGACCTCCTCCTCGGCGAAAAACGATTCCATCCATTGATAGCGCTCGTGCCCGGCCAGCGTTTGCCGGATAAAGCCCAGCGTCGCCGCCATGCCCGTGCTGAGGAAGAAGGGGCGCGAAGCGAGTTGGTTGGTGAAATACATCGCCGGGATGCCCCGCTCTTTGGCGATGCTGCAAAACGGCGTCGTGCCAAAGACCAGGTCCGGGGGGTATTTATCCAACGCCGCCACATCATCTTCCAATGATTTGCGGTAGACGATCTCTTGCGTCCCCCGCGCCCGCAGCCACAGTTCATCCGGCAGCACCAGCGGGTCTTGGGCGATGGAGGTGGAGACGTAAGGCACTTCCGCGCCCGCCTCAACCAGCAGACGGGCGTAGGCCAATTCCGTCCCTTCGTAGCCGGTGACGAAGATGCGCCCGGAGAGCGGCTGCCCCTGGAGCATCGCCTCTGTCTTGGCCCGCTCTTCCTCGGCTACGTCGTTGACCACTTTCGGATCGAGCTTGAGCAGCGAACCAACCGCCTTGATCCAGGCGAAGGAGCCGCTGATGCCCACCGGCGCGCCG
>CAYONK010000078.1:0-5480 GCA_964405285.1 uncultured Ardenticatenaceae bacterium | reverse complement strand
AGGCCCAGCGCCAGCAAGAGCGCCAGCGGCGGGGACACGTCTGGCTCAACGGCGGTCACCGTGACCGCTTGGCCGTCTTCGGTCAATGCGAAATCGCCCACACCGAGATTGCCCACCGGCGCGCCGCCAACAATCGGCGTGTCCCAGGAGCGGAACAGGGCGATGGTCTCCTTGTAAAAAGGATGGAGCGGGGCCAGGGCGGCGACCCGGCCGGCGCGGACCAAATCCTCGATGGAACGGCCGGGCAGGGTGATGGTTTTCTCCACGCCAATGCGGCGCAGCACGCCATCAATCGCCAATGGATCGGCCGGGAAGACTTCGCCGACCAACGCCAACGTCCCCTTTTCCGGCGGGCCGGAACGGTCCGCCAGACGGCGCAGGAGGGCAGCCAGGGCCACATCCTTCGCTTCGGGATGGGAGTGGATGGCGTAGGCGGGCACGCGCACCAGGACCACTTCGGCGTCGCCGACGCGCTTTGGCAGCATCTCTTCCGGCAGCCCGGCCGTCTCCGCCACGCAGAGCGAGACGACTGGGATGAGTTTGCAGCCCGGTTCCTGGGCGGCTACCTCAATGGCTGCCCGTGCGCCTTCCACAATCTCGCCGGCCATCAGTTCGGCCGTGCCGAGCTGGGGGGCGAGGATGGATTTGCGCGCGCCGTAAAAATGGGTCACGAACGTCAGACCGTACAGGCATCCGGTATCAGTCGCCATGACCGGATGCGACCCCTCCAGACGGGAGAGGATGCGTAGTGAGCCAAACGCCGGACACATGCTTTGCGGATGAAGCTGGCAAGGCTTGGTCTCTGGCTGCTTCATTGCCAATGGAACGGAATTCGTCATTAATTTTTCCCGGCTTCCCACGTCATGGTAGGACGATTTAGAAAATCGTCCTACGCTTCCGGAGTTCCTTCTTCGGCCGGCGGCTCGGTGGCTGGAAGGGTGACAACCAGACCAGCCGGGGTGACGGCCTTGAGCGGCTCGGCCCGGACGATGGGTTCATCTACGCGCTCGCCATCAGGACGGGGGTCCAGGCGGCGCAGGTATTTGCTGCGGGCCTGCCCATCGGTGAGGAAGGCGGCGGCGATGAAGCCGAAGATGACCAGGGCCAACGGTCCATAACACAACACTAATCCAGAAAACTGATACTCTGCAAACATGGCATCCTCCTTATAACGATGCGCCAGATTTCTCTGGCTGGTGTGATGGCATGATCACCTCGCGCATTTTCTTGGGGTCTATGCGGAAGTTCTCCACCAACTCAACAATATACCGAAAATGGTGTTTCGGAATGGAAACAAACATCTCGCCGGGCAGCAGGCGGTTGAAAGAACGGCCGCCGCCATCGCCCAGGGCGAAGACGCTGTTTTGCAAATGGTAAGGCGCGGCAAAGATGGATGAGCAGGCGGACGCGCCCAGTTCGCCGTGTGGGAATGTGCCTTCACGCACGGAAGCGGCCCCGGCGATTTGCATGGCCTGTTGGGCGTTGCAAACGCAAATGAGCAGGTCTACAGGTACGCCGTCTGGCACTTTGTCCAGCGGAGCGGCGGCCAGGGCGGTGATGGTCCCTTGGGGCAGGGAATAGCTATTTTGTTTGTTACAACGAGCCGCTTCGGGGGTGAAGAAGCCCTGGGCCATGGTCAGGTATTCCCCTTCGGTGATGAAGGGGGTGGGTTCGGGCATGAGGCCGAGGTGGTATTGGCCGACCCAGCAGTCGTGGTGGGTGGCGTTGACGTAGACGCAACGGCCGTTTTCCGCCAACCGCACAATCGAACAGGCCACCGCGTCCACCACTTCATACCCTTCCGGGGCTGCGTCCGGGCAATAGGTAACAGCCACCGGCTGCCGCGCCACGCGCAGCTTGTTCACCAGGATGTCATTGAGGTATTTCAGGTCAACATCTTGCGTTGTCATGATTGCTCCTCAGCCATCAATAATAAGCGGGCGCGTCGGCATAGCGCACGTCAATCAAGGAAAAGCTCTGCCCGGTCCGGGCCAGGGCGGAAAGGAAAGCGACTTTGTTGTCCAGGTCTATCGCTTCGCCCAGGCGGATTTCCGTCGCCCCGGAGGTGACGACGATGCCTTCTTCCACGTCGTGATCCAGGCCGGTGACGTGAATGCCGATGGCCTCCATCATCTCTTGTACGCGCAGTTGGACCGGGTCGGTGACGTGGACCTGGCGCACCGGCATCAGGCTGATTTCGGTGATGAAGGGGTCTGGGGCGAAGGTGGAGTCGCCAAAGAGGTCGGCGGTGGTGGCGGATAACGGCCGTCCTGGTGGCTCGTGGGCATCGAATACTGCCAGGAATTCTTCGTACTCCAACGGCTGGTAATCTTTGCAGGGCGGAATATCGCGGCGGTTGATCCGGCCGGCCAGGTCGCTAAAAATATCGTTGAAGGCGTCCACTTCCAGGGCCAAATTACAGGCGTCGGCCAGCACGCGGACCTGATGGTTCAGCGGCACGCGGGTGAGAATGGGCAGGCCGGTGGCGGCGGCGAAGCGGTCGGCAGTGTCTGTGCCGTCGTCACGGTTGACGATGAGGCCAAGCAGTTGGGTGGAGCCGCCCATGGATTGGAAGTAGCGGGCGGCGCGGGCGATGTTGTTGGCGGCGTAGAGCGATTGGCGGTCGTGGCCGACGACGATGATCACCTCTTCGGCCAACGAGCGGGCCAGGGGGGTGGCGAAACCGCCGCAAACCACATCGCCGAGGAAGTCCATGACGATGTAATCAAGCTGCCATTCGTTCATGCCGAGGCGCTCCAGCACTTTGAAGCCGTGCGAGATGCCCTGGCCGCCGCAGCCGCGCCCGACGTCCGGGCCGCCAATTTCGCAGCCGAAGATGGAGACGCCGGGGGCCAATTCGTTGCGGAAGATGATGTCGCCCACGTCGAGGGCGTCTTCGGCGCCTTGATCTTTGAAGCCGCGCCAGACTTCGCCCAGGGTGGGCAGGGAGTGGCCGTTGAAGATGGTGTTGCAGGAGTCATGCTTCGGGTCGCAGCCGAGTTGCAGGACGCGATGACCATCTAAGGCAAGGCGCGCCGTTAAGTTGGAAGTGGTGAAGCTCTTCCCAATCCCCCCCTTGCCGTAAATCGCTAACATTCGAGCAGTCATTTGGTCTCCGGTTGCTGGTCGCTAGTCGCTAGTCACCAGTCGGTAATTGGCTCCAATCCAATACCAGTTTCAGACAGTCTTCGTCGTTGAGGGCGGTGTCGTAGGCGGCGGCGATGTCGCTGATGGGATGTTGATGGGTCAGCAGTGGGGCGACGTCCAGGGTTCCGGCGGCGATGGCGTCGCGGCAGCGGAGGAGGTCGCCAGGGGACCACTCTTTGGCGGTGAGCAGGCGGGCTTCTTTGAGGAAGAGGGGCATGTAGGGCAGTTGCAAGGTTTGGTAGTAGCCGAGTAGGAGGATGGTGCCGCCGTTGGCCAGCAGGGGGAGCGCTTCGGCCAGGACTTGCATGGAGCCGGTGGCTTCGATGATGGTGTGGACGGGTTCGGTGATAACGGCCGTTACCCCCCCTTCCTGCACATTAACAATCTGGTCGCCCACAGCCCGCTCCAGGCGGCTGGCAACCCGGTCCGTCACGCCCACCCAGGCCCCACGCGCCTGGGCGAAGCGGGCGGCCAGTTGGCCGACCGGCCCCTGGCCCAAGACCAGCACCCGGTCGCCCGGCTGCGGATCAAACAGGTCAATGCCGTGCAGGGCAGTGGCGGCCAGGGCGAGTAATACGCCCTGGCGCGGATCCACTTCACCCAGAGGCACGATGCGTTCCACACCTGTAAACAGAACGGCCGATTGGCCGCCCCAGGCGGGATTGATGGCTTCATAACAGTGGGCGCCGCCCACGTAAACCCAACGCCCCAACCAATCGGCGCTGACGTTTTGGCCCACTTCAATCACCTGCCCGACCGTTTCGTAGCCGGGGATGACGGGGAGTTGCAGCATGGGATGGGGCATTTGCCCGGCCAGCAGCATCCGCTCTGTGCCGGAGCTGATAGAGGTGTAGGCAGTCTGAATGACCACGTCGTCCGGGCCGGGTTGGCGCAGGCTGACGCTTTGCAGTTCGACTTTCCCTGGGGAAGGGATGACAACGGCCGTTACGCTTCTCATCCGCTTTGTTGCGCCTGCACGGCGCCCTCCATCCGGTCTTTGCGGGCGCGCACGCCCTTGACGATAAATTGAGCCATGTTAAATAAGTAGGCGATGTAGGCCACCAGCATCAAGGTCATCGTCGCTTCGGAGGTCCAACCCTGCCAGCGGGCGAAGAAGTAAAGATTGTGCATAATCATAGCGACGGCGTTGCCCACGTCTTCCCAGAAGAATTCCGGGGCAAGGAACCAACGGCCAAAGACCTCTTTCTCCCAAATCATGCCGGTGATGGTGATGAGCCAGAGCAGAGCAATTTTGATCAGGACGCTGACGGTAGCGGCAGCGTAACCCTGGCCGCTGAGCAAATAACGGACGACCAGGACAAAGCTAATCACAAAAGCGAGAAATTGGACCGGGGCCAGGATGGCCTGGACGAGCGTCCATTTACTTTCGTCGCGTTTTTGTAGTTGTTCCGGGGTATAGGTAGACATAATCGCTTACTGTACAGACCCTAAGGGTTTGTAAAACCATTAGGGTCTTGGTCTAGTTGAAGAAATTCTCGGACAATTTGCAGGTATTCGGCTGGTTTCTCCACCATCGGCAGATGGCCGCATTTATCAATCCAGCGCACCTGGCACTGGGGGATGGCTTTGACGGTGTAATCTACATTATTCACCGGCATCACCTGGTCCTGACGGCAAGCCACCAGGAGTACGGGGACTTGCATCCGGGAACCGGCTTTTTCGATGGTGGGGTCGGTGGCGTTGTTGGCGCAGGCGATGGCCGTCCCGGCATCCAATTCCAGAAAATCCTGAAAGCCCTGCTTTACCAGATCGCTGTCGGTTGGTGTACGGTAAAAATAGCGCGTGGCCATCATTTGAGCAAAAAAAGGCAGGGAGGCAAGGCGCGTATGGCGCAGACCCAGGGAGATGCGGAACATGAACATGGCCGCTTTAAAAATCTGCGCTTCGGTTTCCGTCATGAAGAAGCAGAGCGAGGTCAAAACAAGCCGTTCCACCCGCTCCGGCTGCGAATCGGCCAGCAGCAGCCCCATCGCCCCACCCATCGAATGGCCGATCACCAGCGCGCGCTCTATGCCCAATTCATCCAGCACAAAGGCGAGAGCGGCCGTCTGATCATACATGTTTTGCGCTTTGGCCACCGGCTGCGAACGCCCTGTGCCGGGTAGATCGGGTACGATCACTTGATTGGCGGCGGATAATGCCCGCGCCGTGTCGCGCCAATAGCTGCCGGAACCACCCCAGCCGTGAATCAGGAGAATGGGCAACCGGTCCGCAAGTTGGCGTGCCGGCCAGACATCCACCACCAATGGACCGGCGGGGTGATCCAGGCGAAGGGTTTTGCTTTCTTGCGTCACGGCTTCTGTCAATGGTGC
>CAYONK010000077.1:0-10987 GCA_964405285.1 uncultured Ardenticatenaceae bacterium | reverse complement strand
GTCTGTTCCGCCTGAGAAAGCGCCTTTTCAAAAATTTGCAGCCCTTCATCCAGGATGGCGTCTGGCACATTCAGAGCGGGCGTCAGGCGGATGGCATTGCGCCCGCATGGGATGAGCAGCAGCCCCTCCTCGAAGGCGTTTTGAATGATGGCGTTGCGCAGCTCAACGGCCCGCTCTTTGCTCTCCCGATCTTTGACAAATTCCACGCCAATCATAAAGCCCCGGCCGCGCACCTCGCCGATGCTCGGATGGCGCTCTTGCATCTCGCGCAGCGCGGCCATCACCCGTTCCCCGGCCGCCTCGGCGCGGGCCAACAACCCTTCTTGCTCAATCACGTTTAATGTCGCTAAAGCGGAAACAGAGGCGACCGGATTGCCGCCGTAGGTGCTGCCATGCGACCCTGGTCCCCAGACCATATGCTCCTTGCGAGCGATGATGCCGCCGATGGGCATACCGCTGCCCACCCCTTTGGCAAAGCAGAGGATGTCCGGGTCTACCCCTTCATGCTCCACCGCCCACCACCGGCCGGTGCGGCCGGCGCCGCTCTGAATCTCATCCGCCATCAGCATGATGCCGTATCGGTCGCATAATTCGCGTAGACGTGGCAAGAAGCCCGCCTCCGGCACAATGTAGCCCCCTTCGCCCTGAATTGGCTCGATCAAAATCCCGGCTACATCTTCCGGCTCTAGCAGACTGTGGAAAACATGCTCTTCCAAATAATCAACCAGCGCCTCGCCGATGGTCTGGCCCGGCGTTAAATTGAGCAGGGGGCGATAAGGATTGGGGTAAGGCAGGTGATGGACGTAGACGCCGGGCTTGTAATTCTCTCGCTGCACCGCTTTGCTGGCGGTGAAGGAGAGCGACCCCAGCGTCCGGCCGTGAAACGCGCCGAGGAAGCCGATGAATTTGGAGCGGCCGGTTTTGTACATCGCCAGCTTGATGGCCGACTCGACCGCCTCCGTGCCAGAATTCGCCAGATAAACGAGGGTATCGTCGCGCATCGGGGCGATGGCTTGCAATTTTTCCGCCAGCTCGATGGCTTGCGGGTAGAAGAAATCGCTCAGGCAGATGTGCCAGAACTTGTCTACCTGGGCGTGGACCGCTTCCAGCACAGCCGGGTGGCGATGCCCTACGTTGAGGACGGCGACCCCGGCCATAAAATCTATGTAACGACGGCCGTCTACGTCCCACACCTCCGACCCCTGCGCCCTGTCTACCACCAGGGCGTATTCGCGGGTATAGGATGGGGACAAACTGGCGATATCACGTTCGATGAGGGCGCGGCCAATTGGCCCGGCGCCGTTGAGACTGAATTTCATGACTTGACTCCTGCGGGTTGTGAAGATGGAGTGTAGAGTGTAGAGACATGGCGAATTGTTCTCTCTACACTCTATCTCTGCACTCTACTCCGGTTCGATGGTAAATTGGAGGGGAAAGCCCTCTAAGGTTGCGGCAAAGTGGGCTTTGCCGACTCGTTTTTGCGCTTCGGTGAGCGGTAGGGTAGTCACGTAGGCGATGCCGGCCGTGTGGGCCACAAAGGTGACGTGTTCCGCTTCCATGGCGTTTAACTCAAAGATTTTTTGCAGAATGAGAACGACAAAATCGTAGGGCGTAACGTCGTCGTTATGAATCAGGACGCGGTAGAGGGGTTCAAGCGCCTCTTCCTGCTCCATCTC
This sequence comes from uncultured Ardenticatenaceae bacterium, assembly GCA_964405285.1. Lineage (GTDB taxonomy): Bacteria > Chloroflexota > Anaerolineae > Promineifilales > Promineifilaceae > Leptovillus. The sequence continues at coordinate 9,311 of CAYONK010000077.1, read as the reverse complement.
GGCAAAGAGTTCTCGTAGGGTGTCTGATTGGATGCTCATCTGCACTGGATTATAGACAAGACCTGACAGGTTTTCCAAACCGGCCAGGTCTTTGGCTCATTGTTCAATCGCTTTCAGGGTGATGCGGTAATAGCTTTCCGCATGGGCAAACCCCACCTTTGCGCCCACTTCGCTGCTCCATTCCTTCAATCGTTCCGTCGGATCCCAATCGCCCAACTGGCTGACGTGCTGGCGCAGCGCCTCAATTTTGAGGTCCAGCGTTTCGCTGATGTCTATGAAAAGATTAGGAGGCTGCGACGGCCAGGAGATGTAGACGTAGTTGACTTTGTGCGGCGCAATCCCTTCGGCGTCTAAATCAGGGTAGAGCAGGTGCATCTCGGCCGCCGGGAAGACGGCGTCCAGGGCGAGTTGGGCGGCGGCGCGATGGTCGGGGTGGTTGATGTAGCTGTCGCTGGGGAAGTAGACGGTCGGGTCGCCGCTGACGACGACGTTGGGGCGATGACGGCGGATCAGGCGGACCAACTCTTTGCGTAGCTCCAGGGTGGGTTGCAGCAGCCCATCATGCTCGCCGAGGAAAATACAGGTGGCGCCGACAACGTTGGCGGCGGCCGTTTGCTCTTCGCGGCGGATGGCGGCCAGCTTTTCGGCGGTCATATCGGCATCGTGGCTGCCCACGTTGCCATCGGTCAGGACGACGTAGCTTACTTCGCAGCCGTTTTTGGCCCACAACGCGGCCGTTCCGGCCACGCCAAATTCAATGTCGTCAGGGTGGGCGTAGATGAACATCGCCCGTTCGGGAATATAGGGTGTTGACATAAATGTGTGTACTCCGTTGGTAGGGTTGGCGAGAGCTAGAGCTAGAGCTAGAGTAAGAGTCTCCCTCTTGCTCTCGCTCTAGCTATTCGGTAAGTTCAATCGGCTCCACCAGGCTCCAGTCGAAGTCTGCCAGGTTGTCGGGGCCGAGGGCGGTGATGGCTTCGTGGTAGGCGGCGACGTTGTCGCGCAGGCGGGCGACGTTGACGCCGCGACAGACGGCGGGTAATGGTTCCAGCCATTGGCGCAGGCGCAGGAGCATTTTGACCGCGCCGCGATAGTTGCCGCGTTTTGTCTGGTAGAGGGCGATACCGGTTTGCAGAATGCCCTGGTAGAGGTCGCGGCCGGGGGTGGGGTCTTGCCGCCACGCTTCTTCCAGGTCGTCGTGGCATTTGTAGTATTCCCCTTCGTTGAAGAGGGCGATGCCGCGCCGGGCGAGGTCTGGCAGGGGTTCGGCGCAGGTGTCGGCCAGGGTGTTGGCGTCTGGCACGCGGGCGAGTTTTTGGAAGAGATCGCCCATCTCGGCGGTGAAGCGGGAGCGGGCGACGACGAGGTCGGCCCCGGCGCTTTGGGCGGTGGTGATGGCGTCTACGTCTTTGTGGGAGCCGAAGCAGAGGATGGGCAGGCGACGGGTGGCGGGCGATGATTTGAGGATGGCGATCCAACGCGCCCAGGGGATGGCGTCGTTGTTGAGGTCGAAGAGGAGGAGGGCGGGCTGCCAGGCGGTGAGTTGCTCGAAGAGCTTGCCGGTCTGGCCATGCAGGTGTTCGCCGGGGGATTCGGGTGTGTTGGGAGAGAGGGGAGTGGGAGAAACGGCCGTTTCCTCCCCTATCCACTTCACCTCAAACCCCAGATGGCGGGCCACGTTCTCAATTCTGGGGGTAAACATCAGGTCAGCGACAAAACCGACGATGAGAGGGGATGTTCCTGTATTTTCCATGCCGCGATTTTAGCAGAGGTCTGACACGCGGGGTAGGGAAACGGCCGTTGCTCCGCTAAACCCAGCCCCTTGACCATTGACAATTGACCATCAACCATTGACAATTGTCAACACATCATGACCGACACGACCCTCTTCTCCCAACTCTCCTCCCGCTACGCCGAAGGACGCGTCCCTTGGGACGACCCCCTACCTCCGCCCGAAGTCATCGAAACGGCCGCCAAACTGCCCCCCGGCCGCGCCCTGGATTTAGGCTGCGGCTACGGCCGCGCCACCATCTACCTGGCCCAACGCCAATGGCTGGTGGATGGCGTGGATTTCATAGACCGCGCCATAGACGAAGCAATCCATCGTGCTGCCGCGTTCGGCGTCGCCGACTCTGCTCACTTTCATATTGGTCGAGTTACGGATCTCCACTTTCTAACCGGCCCCTACGATTTCGCCCTGGACGTAGGCTGCCTGCACAGCCTGGACGATGAAGGATTGCGCCGTTACCGTGATGAACTGCTGCGCCTTCTACGGCCGGATGGCCTCTATCTCCTGTTTGCCCACCTGCGCGACGACAAAGCCGAAGTCCCTGGTCGTGGTGTCTACGAGCAAACGATCCATACCCTCTTTGGTGAGCAATTCACCTTGCAAACCGTCCGGCACGGCATGACCCAGGTAGAAGACAAACCTGCCTGGGCTTCCGCCTGGTTCTGGTTCCGGCGCAATTGACCATTGCCATCCTGGCGAATTCTGGCAAATTTACCATAACCGATGACAAAATAAACCGGTATGATCTTGAGTATCGGCCAAGCGTCTGACCACGAATGTTGGTTCTTGCCTGATTCTGGTATAATCACCCGCCGGAAGAGCAGCAGGCTACCGGTAAATCGTTAGCGCCTTGCTTGACAACCGAATCATTCACATAACCCTTTTGCCCCAACTGTATGACTGACTTTACATTGCTTTTACCCCATTTCATTATCTTTTTGGCTGCTCTGGTGGCCCTGGCCTTTCGTCACCCGGCGCTCAACCAGCGGCTAACCATGACCCAGCTAAGTTGGTTGCTGGCTCTGGCGCCTATTTCTGCGTTTGTCTTACTTTATCTGCACGCGCCCCAAATCAACGCCGGGGAGACCTTCATCTGGGAGTGGCAATGGCTACCTTCTCTGGGACTCACACTCGGTTTTTACATAGATAGCCTGAGCCTTTTCTTCGCTCTCATTGTTACCTTTATTGGCATTTTGGTCGTTGTCTACACAGGCTACTACTTTAAAGGGGATGCCAAAGCGTGGCGTTTCCACGTCTACATGCTGCTGTTTATGGTCTCGATGTTGGGGGTGGTCACGGCCGGCGACGTACTGACACTTTTCATCTTTTGGGAAGGGACCAGCATCCTCTCTTATCTGTTGGTCGCTTACAAATACTATGATGAGGAAGCGCGGCGCGGCGCGTTTCGCGCTCTGTTGCTCACCGGGGGCGGCGGTATCGCTCTGATCGCCGGTCTGTTGATGGTGGCATACGTCGCCGGAGGTACAGATTTTGCCACCATTCTCAGCAGCGGCGACACCTTACGCGCCAGTGAAATTTATCTGGTGATGCTGGGGTTGGTTGCTTTTGGGGCGTTCACCAAAAGCGCCCAGTGGCCGGCCCATATCTGGTTGCCAGGGGCGATGAGCGCGCCAACTCCGGCCAGCGCTTACTTACACTCGGCCACTATGGTCAAAGCAGGCATTTACCTGATGGCCCGGATGAATCCGGCGCTTGGCTTCACCGATGCCTGGTTCTGGCTGCTGACCCTTGTTGGTGGGATTACTATGCTGGCTGGCGCGTACCTGGGGCTGAAGCAGAACGATCTAAAAGGATTGTTGGCCTACTCTACTATTAGCCAGCTTGGTGTTTTGATGATGCTGATTGGCCAGGATATTCCCGAAGCGTACAAAGCGCTGGTGGTCGGTATTCTGGCCCACGCCATGTATAAGAGCGCTCTCTTTTTGGTGGCGGGCATTGTGGACCACGAAACGGGTACGCGGGATATGCGCCGCCTGGGTGGGCTGCACACGGCCATGCCGTATACGTTTGCCATCGGCGCGCTGGCTGCGTTGTCTATGGCCGGGTTGCCGCCGATGTTTGGCTTTTTAGCCAAAGAGACGTTGTTGGTCGCTGCCATGCACCCTTCCATCCCCGGTCAGATAGCCTTGATTGTGCGCTTGGGCAGCGTGATTGCTGGGGCGCTCATGCTGGCGCAGGCCGCTTTTCTGATTTGGGAGACGTTCCTCGGCCGGCCGAAAGACCCCAAAGTACATGGCCACGAAGCGCCCTGGGGGATGCTGTTGGCTCCAGCCCTTCCGGCTACCCTTTCCATTGTCTTTAGCATTTTGCCCGGTCCAAAAGAGGACGCTACTTTGCTGGCAGGAGCGGCTGCGGCCGCTTTTGGGGATAAGGTGAAGGTTTCAACGGTTCTTTTCCATGGCTTGACCGTTGAGTTGATGCTCTCGATTATCGCTATCTCCCTCGGTTTTGTGTTGTTTTACTTCCGTCATCCGATTCGCGCCTGGCAGCAGGCGTTGCTACCAGCGGTCTCCTTTGAGGCGGCCTATCGCGGCTATCTGGCTTTGATAGATAAAGGCAGCTACTACGCCACCCGGTTGCAGTATGGTAAATTACGCGCCTATCTCCTGATCATGGTCGCTTCCAGCGTGTTTCTGGTGGGCGTCTTTAGCTGGGAGAATCGCACGTTGATCAAGCTGCCGGCCGTCTCCTGGCCTTTGCTCGACTTTAGCGGGGAAATACTGGGGCTGCGTCTCTTCTCTTTGCTGCTCATTGTTGTCACCTCTTCCATGACCATCCTTCTGGTGCGCGATTTTGACGCGATTTTGGCCTTGTCTATTTCTGGCTTTAGCATGGCGCTGCTCTTTGTGCTGGAACAGGCTCCTGACGTGGCCCTGGTGCAGGTGGTGGTGGATATTTTGGCCCTGGTTATCCTGGTGCTGGCGCTGACCCGGCTGCCCCGCCAACAACGACGAAAAGCGCAGGAGTTGACCGTGATGGCGCGGCAGAACCGGCAGAATTTGCTGCGCGATGCGTTGGTGGCTGTCGCTATTGGCGCGGTGGTCACCATCATCACGCTGTCGGCGTTGCTCGACCGGCCGCGTGAGTCGCTGCTCACCCCTTTTTATACCGCCGCAGCGCAGGATGAGGTGGGGGCGGACGATATTGTGAGCGCGATTTTGGTAGATTTCCGGGCGCTTGACACCTTGTTGGAGATTGTAGTCTTTGGCGTGGCCGGGATGGGTATTTACTCGCTGCTGCGCTTTGCCGCGCAAAAACATGGCGACCGAACAGATGAGGAGAAAAAGACTAACGCTACATCAGCGAGTAATCTTCGATTGCGGGGCATTGCTGGTGTTAGAGCTTCGCCATTTGTGCGTGTACCGACCTTTGTTGCTTTGCCTATTTCGATGTTATTGGGGGCAACCCATATGATGTATGGGCACGAGCGGCCGGGCGATGGCTTTACGGCCGGAGTGATCATCAGTCTGGCAGTCGCATTGTGGTTTGTGGTTTTCGGTTATGAGGAAACGCGCCGCCGTCTGCCCTGGCTGCGGGCGACAGTTTTTGTCGGGGCGGGGGTGATGCTGGCTATCATTACGGGAAGTGTTGCGGCCGTCATGGAAGGCAGTTTTTTGGCGCATGTCGAGTTCTTTAAAAGCTCGGTTCTTTTGCCAAAAGGTTTGCACATCAGTAGTTCATTTTTGTTTGAAGTGGCGATTTGCCTGACGGTATTAGGCAGCGCCGCCCGGATGCTCATCTCTTTGGGTCATCCAGAACAGCGGAATGGAGCGTAGGCGATGGAGTTATTGACTGCATTGGCGGTGGGGCTTGTGTTTGCTATTGGAATTTTTCAGATGATGCGACGGAATGTGATCCGTTCGGTGATTGGCCTGATGATTTTGTCGAACGCTATCAATCTGTTTTTGTTGAGTACCGGGGCGTATCAGGGTATGGTGGCTCCTTTTGGCCCCGCTGTGGAAGGTGTACAGCAGAGTGATGCGCTGCCCCAGGCGTTGATTCTGACAGCCATTGTCATCAGCATGGGCGGCTTTGCCTTTATCCTGGCGATGTTGTACATCATCTCGGCTCGTTATAAAACGGCCGATATTGATGAAGTGGATGGCCTGAAGTATTAAGCCGCTGACCTGACGGAGGAATTTTGTCTACTTCTTCTTTTGTTATCTTGCCTATTGTCATCCCGTTGGCTGGCGCGATGATTGGTTTGGTGCTGTACCGACAACGGCCGTTACAAGACTATTGGACGTTCGGCACGATTCTCACCAGCCTGGCGGCCAGCCTGTGGCTGCTGCTTCTGGTCTGGCAGGGGGGCGAGCCGCTGGTCTTTCGCTCTGGCGGTTGGCCGGTCCCCATCGCCATCACCCTGGTGGCCGATCTGTTGTCCGCTTTCTTTGTGGTGATGAGCCAGTTGGTCCTGGCGATGGGCATTCTCTACGCCCTCGGCTGCAAGGATAAATGCGTCACCTATCCCGCCTTCTACCCGCTCTTTCTCACCCTGGGCGTTGGACTGACCGGCGCGCTGCTGACGGGCGACATCTTCAACCTCTTTGTCTTCGCCGAACTGTTGATGATCTCCGGCACGGTGCTGACGGCGATCTCCGACGACCGGTATGGTCCTGAGGCGGCGTATAAATACTTCTACATCAGCTTGCTGGCAGCCAACTTTTTGCTGCTGGCGGTTGGCTCGTTGTATGTCTCTTATGGTACGTTGAACATGGCGCATCTGGGTGAGTTGATCGCGGCGAACCCGCAACGGCCGTTGCTCCCTGCCGCCGTCGCCTTCCTCTTAGCCGCCTTCATGGTCAAAAGCGCCACCTTCCCCTTCCACTTCTGGCAGCCCGACTTCCACACCGCCGCCCCCACGCCAGTCCACGCCGTCCTCTCCTCGGTGGTGGTGAAATTGGGCATCTACGGTTTCTTGCGGATGACCACGCTGCTCTTCATTGACCAAAGCGATCTCATCCGCACTGTCCTGATTGTCGCCGGGGTGATTGGCGTTTTCTACGGCGGTTTGGGCGCGGCCGGGACCTATGACGCCAAGCGGATGTTGGCCTATTCCACGATGGGGCAGCTTGGCTTCATCCTGGTCGGCATTGGCTGGGGGACCACCCTCTCGATCACGGCGGCCATCATTTTCGCTTTTAATCACAGCCTGGCCAAGTCGGCCATGCTGATGTTGGCCGGGTCGGTTGCCAGCCACGCGCCGGTAAAATCGGCCGTTTTCACCGTTGTCCAGGGAGTAGGCAAAGTGGTGCCGTTCACTGGCGTGTTGTTTTTCCTGGGCAGCCTGGCCCTGGCCGGTATCCCCCCGACCAATGGCTTTATCAGCAAGTTTATGCTGTTTAACAGCGGCATCGAAGCGGCCGGATATTGGCCGTTGTTTCTGATTGGGATTGGCAGTTCGATCACCCTGGTTTACACCATGCGGGCTTACATGCGCATCTGGTGGCAGGAGCAACTGCCGGACGCCGGTAAGCCCAAGAGCGAAGGCGACCGCCTGTACGCCCCCGCGCTGCTGATTGGGCTGGTTCTCTTGTTTGGTCTGTGGGCCAGCCCCTTGTTGGAACTGGCGGAAACGACCAGCGTCGCCCTCGGCCAGTCGGAGATTTACATTGAGGCGGTGCGCGGCAGCGAAGGCTGGTGGGCGCAGGCGGAGCCGTAGGGAGAACGTGATGATTTATTATTTGCGGGCTATTGTGATGTTAACGGCCGTTTACCTGGCCCTCACCAGCAACCTGGCCTGGAACAACATCCTGGTTGGGCTGTTGCTTTCGATTGGGGCGGTCATCCTGGTTCGGCCAGAGCTACAGAGTACTAGCGTACGCGGGATCCTCCCTGCCATCGTCAGCCTGATCCGATACATCGTTATCCTGGTTATAGATATGATCCTCAGTGGCATTCAGGTCGCAATGATCGTCCTTAGCCCCAAAATGCCCATTCGCCAGGGTATCATCGCCATTCCCTCTAACTGCGCCAGCGAGGTTGGCACCGCTCTCAGCGCCCACGCCATCACCATCACCCCCGGCGAGTTAGTGGTAGAGATAGATGACGACGGAGTCATGTATACCCATTGTCTGGACATCTACGAATCAAAAGACCGTCTGGCCGAAGAGCAGCAAAAACGGCTGGAAATGCTCAATAAAATCTTCGCCTGAGGTATAGATTGATGTTAACGAACGTTTTAGATGTTGTTTTCAAGGCCGCTCTGCTGGTTCACGTTGTGCTGATCGCCATCGCTGTCTGGCACATCTGGAAAGGAAAAGATGTCATTGATCGTCTGATCGGCGTAGACTTGGTTGGCACACTTTTCCTAGCCGTATTGGTCTTGCTGGCTCTCATCTTTAGCGATGTCCTCTACATTGATGTTGCTCTGGGTCTGGCCGCCCTGGGTTTTGTCAGCCTCATCGCCCTGGCAAAATACGTGGCCGACGAGCAAATGTTTTAACATGATGGAAACTGTACAACAACTTATCGCTTTAGCGGCCGTCCTCGTCGGCACATTTTTCTCGATAATCGGTATCGTCGGCCTGATTCGTCTGCCGGATGTCTATACACGCCTGCACGCCACCGGTAAGGTTGGTGTTTTTGGTGTTGTCTTGTTGCTGGTCGCCGCTGCGCTGCTCACCCCGCTTGGTTGGGGGCGGGCCATTTTGTTGATGGTCTTGCTGATGGTTGCCGGGCCGGTGATCACCCACGTTCTCGCTTCAGCCGCCTTCCGCATTGGCCTGAAGATGGAAAACCCGGAACGGAATGATTTACAGGAAGCGGCGTTAAAACAACCGGAGAAGAGGTAGAGCAAGAGCGAGAGCGAGAGGTTTTCCTTCTCTCGCTCTCGCTCTCGCTCTAGCTACCAGGAGGAGAGATGGAGCCAATTAACATTTATGATTTTGAGACGTTGGCACGGGAAAAGCTGCCGCCGATGGCTTACGATTATTACGCCAGCGGCGCTCATGATGAGATCACCCTGCGGGAAAATCATAGCGCCTTCGACCGCATCCGCCTCTATTACCGCGTCCTCAAAGACATCAGCCAGCGCGATATTTCTCTGGAAGTTGGCGGCCATCGCCTCAGCTTGCCCGTTCTCATCGCCCCGACCGCCTTCCACAAGATGGCCCATCCGGAGGGCGAAGTGGCTACGGTCCGGGCGGCGGCCAACGCCGGGACGATGATGATCCTCAGCACGCTCTCCACCACCTCTATCGAAGAAGTGATGGCCGCCGCCGGTGGCCCCGTCTGGTTCCAACTCTACGTCTACAAAGACCGGGGGGCGACGACGGCGCTGGTGCGCCGGGCGGAGGCGGCCGGCTGTTCCGCCCTGGTGCTGACGGTAGACGCCCAAATCTGGGGGCGGCGCGAGCGGGATGTGCGCAACCGCTTCCAACTGCCCCCCGGCCTCTCGGTGAAAAACCTGATGCCGGCCGGGCAAGAGCAGTTCCCCCAGGATGTGAAAGATTCCGGGCTGGCCGCTTACGTCGCCTCGCTCTTTGACCAGTCGCTCTCC